>DATIDO010000719.1:0-3468 GCA_035456245.1 Polyangiaceae bacterium | reverse complement strand
AAGCCGGCGGACCAAAGGGCCCGTCGGCTTCGCGTCTTTTGTGAAGCTATTCATGATTGTCCAATCAGATAGACACCGGTCTAGGTTCATGGCATGAAGCGGGGACCATGAGTTCGAGTCCGCGCCGCCTGGCTCTCAACGTCTTTTTCATGCGCTTCGGCCACCATCCCGAGGCGTGGCGCCACCCAGCCAACGCCGGGAGCAATGGCCGTCCGAACCTGCGCTTCTGGATCGAGCTGGCACAGCTGGCCGAACGGGCCCGCTTCGACACCTTCTTCCTGGCCGACTTCATCGGCCGCTCGGGGCAGGATCTGGAGAAGCAGGGGCGGCACGGCGGGAGCTTCCAGTTCGAGCCCTTCACGCTGCTCTCGGCCATCGCCGCAAGCACGCGGCACATCGGCCTGGTGGCCACGGTGAATACCAACTTCAGCCACCCGTACAACGTCGCCCGGCAGTTCACGTCGTTGGACCATCTGAGCGGCGGGCGTGCCGGCTGGAACATCGTCTCGTCCTTCGGTGAGCACACCGGGAAGAACTTCGGCATCGAGCCGCTCGGGCACGCGGAGCGCTACGAGCGCGCGGACGAGTTCGTCGAGCTGGTGAAGGCGTATTGGGACTCTTGGGACGATGACGCGTTCGATCGGCCGGATCAGGATGCAGGTGTCTTCTACTCGGCCGAGAGTGCCCATCCGGTCAGCCACCAGGGCAAGTACTTCCGTTCGGAGGGGCTGCTCGACTTCCCCCGGCCCATCCAGGGCTACCCCGTGCTGGTGCAGGCCGGGAACTCCGACACGGGACGGGAGTTCGCTGCCCGGGTCGCCGAGATGACCTATTCGTCTGCGCAGACGCTCGAGGACGCTCAGCTCCACTACGCGGACATCAAGGGGCGGATGGCGAAGTACGGCCGTGACCCCGATCATCTGCGCATTTGCCCGGGGCTGTCGGTGGTCGTGGGGCGCACGGACGAAGAGGCTCGCGAGCGCTTTCAGGAGTTGCAGGAGCTGATCGACTTCAGCCAGGGCGTCAACCTGATGGGCACGGATCTGAGTGGCTACGACTTGGATGGCCCGCTGCCCGAACTGCAGGAGCAGGCCAACGGCAAGGGGCGCTTCCGGCAGCTGGTCGAGTTGGCACGTCGCGAGAACCTGACGATTCGCCAGCTCGTCTACCGCTTCAGCACTTCGCGAGGGCACCTGCAGCTCCACGGCAGTGCCAAGACTATCGCCGACCAGCTCGAAGCCTGGTTCGTGGGTCGGGGCGCGGATGGTTTCAACGTGGTTCCTCCGCTGCCTCCGTTCGCTCCCGGCGGCTTCGCCACGTTCGTGGAGGAGGTCGTGCCCGAGCTGCAACGCCGCGGATTGCTGCGGACCGAGTACGAGGGTGCGACTTACCGCGAGAACCTGGGCCTGCCCCAGGTCGAGAATCGGAACTCCGGCGCACGCGCGCGCAAGGCCAGCTGAAGTGGCCGAGAAATCATCCGAGGAACTCTGCATGAACTCGACGTGGATGGGCTCGACGGCCCGAGGCTTGGCGCTCGTGATCTCGATGACATGGGCGCTCATCGCTTGCGAACGCCGGGTGGAGCCGGCGGGGGAGGGTGCACCGTCGGCGGCGGCCTCCAAGTACGAGCGCATCGAGCTGCGCTTCTCGGATCCCGGTAACGCGGGGGTGATGGCCTTCGGCAAGCGCGAGCACAGCTTCGATGCGGAGCTGGCCAAGTACAACGCCACGATCGTCTGGGTGCCGGCTGCCGGCGCCTTCAGCGCGAACTTCGAGGCGATGAACGCGGGCGCCATCAACTCGTCGGGTGGGGCCGTGAGCCCCGTGGTCGGCGCGCTGGCCCACGACCTCAAGTTCCGCATCTTCGCCATCGGCAACCCTGCCGGGGTGCGCCAGGCCGGCGTGCTGGCGCCCAAGGGCAGCGAGATTCGCAGCCTCCAGGACCTGGTCGGCAAGCGGGTGGCCGTCAACTGGGCCGCGCACGGCGACTACGTGCTGCTGAAGGCCCTGGAGCGTGCGGGGGTTCCGGCCGACAAGGTGGTGCGGGTGCCCATCCAGCCGCCGGAAGCTGCGGCTGCCTTCGCCACGGGCAAGATCGACGCCTGGTCGACGTTCGGCGTGTTCTTCTCGACGGCGGTGAAGAACGGTGCGCGGGTTCTGGCGGCCGAGTCCGAGATCGAGTCGGACGACGTCTCGGTCAACGCGGCCAGCGAGGTGTTGTTGAAGAAGAACCCGGAGGCTTTCCGGGCCTTCATTCGCGTGGTCGAGCGGCTCAGCGAGCAGGCCCGCCGCGAGCCGGAGAAGTTCCAGAACGTCTTTACGGACAAGGGGCCCGCTGCGGTGAGCGGCGATCTGCTGCGTGAGGCCATCGAAGACACGCGCAACGCGCCGCGGATTCATGTGCCGAGCGCGGAGGACAAGAGTCGCGTCGCGCGCGTGGCCAAGCTGCTCTTCGACAACCGCTCGATCGATCGAGACATCCGGGTGGACGAGATCGTGTTCGACCTCGACGCAGCCCGACAGCACGCGGCGGTGGCACCGTGACCGAGCTGGCGCGCGCGCTCGACGAACCGAGCGAGGGCCCCGGCGCCCGGCCGCCCGAGCTCGAGTCGCGGCTCGTGGGGCGAGGCCGCCCGACGTTGGTCTCGTCGTCTACGGAAGGTCAGCAAGACTCGGAGCGTCTGGCAGCTGATCAGCAGGACGCGGAGCGTCTGGCAGCCGAGCAGCAGCCGACGGAGCGTCTGGCAGTCGAGCAGCAGGCTCGAGAGCGGGCGCTGCTGGAGCAGCCGCGGTTCTTGGGCAGCCAGGTCCGTTCTCGCCGTTGGTCGCTCCTGCTGCGCGGCCTCGTCCCTTTGCTCTTGGTCCTCGGTTGGTGGGGCGGGACGTCGTTCGGCTACATCCCGCCGAGCGTGCTGGCTTCGCCCGGCGAGGTGGTTTCGGCGCTCGGCGAGCTTCACGAGACGGGGCAGCTGCAGGCTTTCCTGCTGGCCTCGCTGTCGCGCTCCTTCTGGGGCGTGCTGCTGGGGGTGAGCGTCGGACTTTCGCTCGGTGTCGCCGCTGGCTGGACCTCGCTCGGTGAGGAGTTGGTCGATCCCACGATGCAGATGCTCCGTGCGGTGCCGTTCCTGGCGCTCGTGCCGCTCTTCATCTCCTGGTTCGGTATCGACGAGCAGTTCAAAATCGTCCTGATCGCGGCCTCTTCGGCCACGCCCATGTATGCCTATTCCTACTTGGGAGTGCGCAACGTCGATCGAAAGATCATCGAGGCCGCCCGCGGCTTCGGCCTGGGCGGGCTGCGGCTCTTGGTTCAGGTCGTTTTGCCTGCGGCTCTTCCGAACCTCTTGATGGCACTGCGCATCTGCCTCTCCATCAGCGTGGTGGGCTTGATCGCCGCCGAGCAGGTGGGGACGACGGAGGGGATTGGCTACTTGGTGTTGCTGGCCAAGCAGTACTACCGCCAGGACTACA
>DATIDO010000718.1:0-13715 GCA_035456245.1 Polyangiaceae bacterium | reverse complement strand
GGCCAGGATTGGCACCAGGCGCTGCAGGGCGAAGCGCGGAAGAACGCGGCGTAGCATCGAGGTGTTCGTGGGCACGGTGCCTCCGACGATAGCCCGCCCGAGAGGTCCCCATCCAGTGGGCATCACTGGGGACGCGGCCAGGGCGGTGCCACCGGCTTCGAGACCAGCTCGTAGCCGGACCGTTCGAGCTCCGCGCGACAGTCGTCGCACAGCTCGTACTCGCGATCCGTGGTGAACACGCTGCCTCGCGCGTCCTCCATCAGGCATCCGTAGTGCGGGCAATGTTCGAGACCCAGGGTGTGGCCGATCTCGTGGACCGCCGTCTTGGCCAAGCGCACCCGAGCCTCGGCGTCGTCCTTCGCCCCTCGCCTCGTGCGGAAGCTACTGATGACACTGGTTCGTCCCGAGAGGCTGGCCAGGCCCAGGATCCCCCAGTCCTCGTAGCCGCCCTTCGTCGTCGAAATGTCGACGGCCGTGAGCCCGAGAATGCGGAAGCTGTCTGAGGGAGCTCGTTCCTCCAAGAAGGTGAGCAGCTTCTCCGCGCGGTAGCGTGAGCGCGGCGAGTAGTAGGCGTCTCGGGGCAGAGGCAACGCCCCGTGGGCCGAAACTTCGAACACGTAGAACGCCGCGAGAGCTCGGCGAACTGCCTCGCTGTCTTCGCTCGGAAGCTCGGCACCGAGGGGGACGAGTGTGAAGCGCCGGCGCGCCGGTGCGGGCTCTTCCCTCGACTGCGCCGCTGGCGTGGGGGACGGCCCTCGCTCCGGTTCGAGCGCTGGCGCAGCGGTGGCAGAAGGCTGGGTCGGGCTCGTGGCGGCCGACGAGGAGACCCCTGGCCGCTCCGGGGGCGTGGGTGTGCCCGGTGGATCGCCGACGCCGTGACAGGCGCACGCGCCGAGGGTGCCGAGCACGAGCGCGCCCCGAAGCAAGCAGCGCAATCCCCCCTGCCCCAGCCACGCGTCCGTTCGCTCGAGCACCGTCACCCTTACTCCCCCGAACGAGCCCGAATGAGCGCCTGCACGCCCACGGCCCCCAACAATGCGGTCAGCAGGACGCCGATGAAGCCGATGCCCACGGCCAGCACCCTCCCGAGCGGACGAGCCGGAGCCAAGTCGCCGTAGCCGATCGTGAGCCCCGAGACGAACGCGAAGTAGAGCGACTCGCCCAACTTCCACCCCTCCAGGTAACCGATCGCGACGCCCAGACCCGCTACGCCGAGTAGCAGCGCCGAGATGATCGGCCACACGATCGTGAGAGCAGCCCACAGCTCCCGCAGGAACCGAAGGCGCAGGACGCGGGAGGAACGCAGCTCGTCTTTCATGGATGCTCACCGTCGGACTGGTAGCGCGCCACTTCTCCGCCTCCCTTCACTTCGCTGCCTTGGCGAGCCGAAGCGTCTTCTCGAACGTGGCCAGCGACTGCGCGCCAGTGATTGTGTAGCCGTTGATCAGGAAGGACGGCGTTCCGCTGACGCCCGCCTCTTCGGCGATGGCCATGTCACTCTCCAGCTTCGCCTGGTGGGTACGGCGATTCAGAGCGTCCGCCAGCTTGGCGACGTTGGCTCCGAGCTCGCCAGCGAAGTGCTCCAGGTTCTCGCGCTCGATACCCCCTGGCTCCTTCTGCGCCGCAAAGAGCTTGTCGTGATATTTCCAGAAGGCCTTGTCGCCGAGCTGCCGGTAGACCTCGTAGGCAGCCTCGGCGGCCAGCGGCGCGTTCTTGTGGAAGGGCAGTGGGTAGTTGATCCACACCACCTTCACCTCGCTACCGTGCTCCTTCAAGAACTGCTCCAGCGTCGAGTTCACCCTCGCGCAGAATGGACACTCGAAGTCGGAGAACTGCACCATGGTGATCCGAGCCGATCGGTTTCCTTTTACCGGAGCGTCGCTCGGAATTCGGGGCATCGCCCTGCGCTCGGGTGGTGGCGGCACCTTACCGGCCTTCACAATCTCCGCGTAGACGTCGGCCTTCTTCGTTCCTCCGGCAACCATCTGGCGCGCCTTGACGAGCTCCGCATCAATCAGAGGCCGAAACTTCTCGAACGGGTGTGCCCCCGCCAAACGGATGCCATTGACGAAGAACTGAGGGGTACCTCGGGCCTCGAGATCGGTTGCCAGGTCGATGCTCAGCTCGATCTTCGCGGCGTACTTGTCCTTCTCGATCGCCGCGGAGACGAACGACCAGGGCACACCAGTTCCTGCCAAGGCAGCTCGGATATCGGCGTCTTCCAGCTTGGGTTGGCTGGTGAACAGGCTGTCGTGCGCCGCCCAGAACCCAGCGTTCCCCTTGCGCTCGAAGATCGCTCGAGCCGCATTGGCCGCCGGACGGGCGCGCGGATGGAACGTCAGCGGGTTGTCCTTCCAGACGAGGCGGACGTCGTTCGGGTAGCGCTCCAGGACGCGCTTCATGGTCTCGGAGGCTCGCTTGCAGAACGGACACTGGAACTCGGCGAACTCGACGATGGTGACCAGCGCATCCTGCGGGCCCCAGCTCGGATCGTCCGGCCCCACGGGGACGGACCAGACTGTCGGGTCGAGCGGCGGCTCTTCCTCTCGCGCGACTTCCTCCGACCGAGCGACGTATTTGGCGACGAGACGGGGGTAGATTTCGACGGGCTTCACCCCCGAGGTCACGAGCTGGGCAGCTTCGACCAGCTGCGCGTCGATGACCGCTTTGAACTTCTCGAATGGCTGAGCCCCGCTCAGCGTCAGACCGTTGATGCGAAAGTTCGGCGTCCCGTTGGCGGCGACCTTGCTGCTGAGCGCGATGTCCGCGTCGATCTTCGAGGCGAACGTCCCGGTGCGGTAGGCCTCCTCCCAGGCGTCGGCCGCGACTCCCGACTCGACGGCCCAGGCGCGGAAGTTCTCGTCGGTGAGCTCGCTGCGATGGAGGAAAGCCAGCGTTTGGAAGGTCCAGAAGGCCTTGCCTCCCCCCAGCCCGAACACCGCCGCAGCGGCTTCGTGTGCGGGGCGCGCGCGCTTGTGGAACGGCAGCGGGTGGTGCTTCCAGACGATGCGGACCTTCTCGGGCCCGTAAACGGTGCGGATGTTGTCGAGCGTGGCTTGCACGCGCGCCGAGAACGGAGACTCGAAGTCGGCGAACTCGACGACGGTCACGGGCGCCAGGGGACTACCCCAACTCGGATCGTTCGCGCTGACGGGCACCGCTGCGTCGGCGTGGCTCGTCTCGGTCACGGTAGCTCCGCTCGCGGCGAATTCTTCGCCGATGAGCGGTGCTATCAAGCTGCGCATGGCGTTGTCGTTGACGCGAGCTGCGTAGGCCTCGTCCGCCGGTTTGGAGTCACGGAGCGCGAGGGTGGCGCGCGCCTCCGTCTCCACGAGCGCGAAAAGCTGAGTGCGCGAAGGCAGGCCGAGGATGGCGCGGCCATTGACGAAGAACGTCGGAACCAGCTGCAAGCCGAGTCGCTTGGCGAGCATCACGTCCGCTCCCACCCGAGCGCCCGTGCCTTCGTCGGCCAGAATTCGACGGAATTCGGCTGCGTCCAATCCGGCCCGCTCGGCCTGTTCGACGTACCAGGTCGGCCCCAGCCGCTCCTGATTCGCCGCTAGCTGGCGGGCGTAGCCAAAGGCGCGCCGATCACCGGCCAACAGCTCCGCAGTCTGCGCGGCCAATGCCGAGGGGACGCTCTCGACCGAGCGAGCCGTGGGTATCGGCTTGAGAACGATCCGGACGGCCTTCTCACCCTGGGCTTCGCTGAGCGACTGCGCCAGCGCCAACGCCCGAGCCGACGCCGGATCCGTGAAGTCGAGGAAGAGCAGCACCGTGACCGGCGCGTCCTTCGAGCCAACCACGATGTCGTCGCTCTCGACCTGGAACGGAGTGGTCGGTTCCCCGGGAAGCGGGCTGCCCGGGGCGGTCTCACGCGACGGTGCAGCTGCATCGGGCGACGGGGCCGAGCCACAGCCGCAGACCGAGCCGCAGACCCAGACCCAGACCAGTGATACGAGCGCCAAACGGATGAACCGCGTGAGCGAGTATCGGAACCGATTCGACATGCTGGCACCTTAGAGCGACAACCATGTCCCTGCGAGCCGACGCGTGCCCTTGCTTCGCGCGAGCAAGAAGAGCAGCACGGTCATCGGATGCCGCCGGCCGCTGCGGCGCACGCTGCTACTTGCCTAGTCTCCGATCGCGTCGCCCGTGCACGCCACGAACGTCACCGAGTTCTGTCGAGGTGTCTCCGCACCCACGAAGCGCAGCAGGCGGCGGGCAGTAGCCGGACACGAGCTGACCAGCTCTTCGGATCCCAGCCCTTGCTCGGGATCGACATAGCAGTAGCCGGCGTGGGCCAGCGTCGTCTCTTTCCCCTTCGGCTCGTTCTGGCATTCGAACGCCCCTTCGGCATCGCCGGACAGCTGCTCGATGTTGCACATGGCGAACCGCTGGCAGTCCTCTTCGTCCTTGCATCGAAGGGTTGCGATGAGCTGCTCGACGACCGCCGGTCGGACACGCTCGGTGACCTTCTTGCGGCCATCGCCCGAGCAATCCAACGGACCGTGCTTCGTCGTGTCCAGTGCTTCGACCAGGGTGCAGGGGACCTCGCCGCTGTCATCGACGGACAAACTGCGAGGCAAGCATTGCCCGCGCAGCTTCTCGCCGAGGCGGTCCACGATGGCGCCGACCGCCGGGTTGTAGCCGAAATCTTCCGCCTGCGGGTCGCTCACCTTGGGGCAGATCGAGGCCACGATCGAGTTGTCACCGAAGCCCTTCAACACCTCGAGGATGCGGAGGCCCGGGTAGGCCTTGCCCCAGTACTGGGTCTTCCCTGCATCGTCCCCTGCGTTGCGCCGACACAGCGGACGGTTCTTGCCCTGCGGCGTCCCTTCGTCTCCGCAGTCGCAGCCCATTTGGCCAGCAACGCAGTCCTCCTTGATCGCGCCGGACGGATGCTCCGAATCGACGCCATACTCGAAGAGCGGGAACGTACAGGCGTACTGCAGATCATCGCGACGCGGCAGGCCATCGACGCGGTCAGGCACCTCGTTGTCGTACTCGTTGCCATTGATGGCGTTGAAGCTGCCGGCTCCGACTGCCCCAATCGCCACGTTGGGCACGACCGGGTTCGGCAGACCGGCAGAACGCGGCGCAATCGACTCGATCATGAATGGATCGAGCGGCGCATTCGGTGCCGTACCACACGCGGCCGGAGGATCGTCACCAGCACAGGCGCGAGAGCCGCTCGGCAGACCTGGAGCGCCCAAGACGATGGCCCAGCGATCGACGGGCACGTCTTGCCCCGGAACGCTCACCCGGGTCGCTGTGCCATTGGCTTCGGCCTTCCCGCCCAGCTCGGCGGCGGTCAGGTACTTCAGCCGGCTCGAATCGGTGAGACTCTCTGCCGTGGCGATGTCTTGCCAGGGAACGCCCACGATACCGGCGAAAAAGACCAGTCCAGCGCCTCGCGGCGCATCCCCGTCGACACCTGCCAGTAGCGGGTTCGGCACGCCGCGCTCGTTGGTCTGCGTGTCGTCGATCAGGGGGCTGGACAGACCTTTGACGTAGCGCTCGGTCGGATACAGCAAATCGATCCCGAAGCGGCGCTTGTTCTGGTAACAGCGCACGTTGGCGCGGTCGTCCTGGGCCGCGATTGTGGCATCTTGGCCGCTCGGGGCACAGGCCTTGATGGCATTCTCGTCCTTGCAGGCGCTCGGCGCCTTCGTCAAAAGGCAGGAAAAGCAGCATGGATCGTTCGGGTTGTTCGAGCAGGCCGCCGTCGAAACCGGCATCTCGAACGGGGTGCGGCTGACGTACCAGCCATAGCTCGCGAACGGATAGTAGTCGCCGCCCTCCATCGCCGAGCAATCGTTCTCGTCCGTGAGGACCACGATCGCCACGAGGCTATCGGGGCGGAGGAAGTTGCGGCGCTGCCGCAGGATCTCCTCGTCCTTGCCTTGGGAGACCGCGCGCAATCCGTCGAGATCGAACCCCTTGGGCGGACTAGGATCGACCAGGAACCTGTACCAAGCCTCCAAAGGCGCCTCGTAGCCGCAGCCAGACTCACCTGCTGCCACGACCTGCGCCTCGAAATTGTCGCTCAGGCGGCCCAGATCCCCTTCGATCAGCTTGCCATCACGGGGCTCGTCGGTCGCCTTCTGCGCCGGATACCAAGCCAAGAACCCCAACTCGGTCGGATCGGGAACGGCCCCTCGATTGCCCGCGTCCTTCTTCTGGGGAGCTTTGGGGAGGAGGTAGCCAGAGTCGTTGCCGTTGCGATCGGCTTCATTGCAAGAGGCCGAACCATGGCCCCCGAGGGAAGAGGTGATCACGCCAATGTGAATGTCGGAGAGGGGCTCGAACTCCAGCGAGAAGCCTTCGGATCCGCAACCGCGACCGCTCGGAGCGTCCGCGTCCGGCACGCTGGCCTCGCGTGAGCCGACAACACCCTTGGCATCCCGAGTCACACAGTCCGGCGTGACCAAGCGTTCGAGCATCTTGGGCACGGCGATCTCGAGGATGGCCTGCTTGTCGGCCATCGAGGTCGAGTTGTCGATCACGAACAGCAGATCGATCTTGTCGATGACCTCGTTTTCCAGCTGATCGACGAATACGTTGGTCGTGGTGGGCTCGATCGAAACGACAGGGCGTTCCAAACAGGCAGGGAGAAGGCCTACGGCAACGAGACCAGTGAGGAGGGCTACGGCGCGACGACGCGTACGACTCGATCGACGGCGGGTTCCACGGCAAAAGATCTCGAGCATGGCTGATCGCCCCAGAGAGCAACCACCGTGCCACACGTGAAAAACGCG
The DNA here is from genome assembly GCA_035456245.1 of Polyangiaceae bacterium. Taxonomy (GTDB): domain Bacteria; phylum Myxococcota_A; class Polyangia; order Polyangiales; family Polyangiaceae; genus NIC37A-2. The sequence continues at coordinate 6,954 of DATIDO010000718.1, read as the reverse complement.
TCAGTTCCCATCAATCGCTCACGGTCGAGCACCTCGACAGGTGCCAACTCCGTTGCGCCGAAGCCACCGACGGTGCCAATCTCACTCAGCCGAGCTCGCTGATCAGCTCCAGATACTTCCCGCGGGCGCCACGCTCGATCTCGGCCACCTCCACCACCCTCGCCTCGACCCCCGGCAAGGCGGCGCGCACCACGTCCCCGATGGCCGTCCGAGCGACCTCGTCGAGGCCCCCCGAAGAAAGCGGCACGACCCGGACCTCGATGCTCAGATCCGACTTCTGCACGAGCTGCCAGCGACGCAGGCAACCCAGACGCAGCAGGGGCTCGAACTCGAAATGCGGCCACACCCGGCGCCCATCGGGCAGGCGAATCATCGTGCGCTCACGGCCGAGAACGCGGCGCAGGCGGGGCAGGGTCACGGGGGAGTCGGGGCGCGCTGGCGCCACCTCCGCATAGTCGCCAATCTCGTAGCGGATCAGCGGCCGAAGCATGTCTTGCAGGGTCGTCAGGACGACCCGCCCGACCTCGCCGGGTTCGCAAGCCGAGCCATCGTCTCGCAGCACCTCGACCAGTACGTTCTCGCTTTGCACCACGAGGTCCTGTCCATCGGTCGCCGAGAAGGCGATGGCGCCCACCTCGTTGGCACTGTAGGTCGCCACGACACGAGCGCCCCACACGTCCGCAGCCAAGCGAAGCAGCTCCTCGCCAATCGGCTCGGACGAGAGCGCGATCAACCGAACCCCGGGAGGCGCCAATCCGCGCTCACGGCTGCGCATCAGCAAGGCCTGCAGGTTGGACGGGTAGGTAGCCAAATGTGGCGGACGCTGACTACCCAGCCAATCGAGCTGAGCGTCGGTACTCGCGAGTAGGTCGAGCTGGAGCGAAGGACCGCTGCCGGCCGGTGCGGCCCAAGGCCCACCCTTGCGCCCGAGGGGGGGATCCGCAGCGCCCGGTGGCGTCGGCGTGGTGATGAAGGCAGCCGGTGCGTCGAGATCGAAGCCGTGCGCCCGCTGCATCCGCAAGCCGAGCGCGCGCGTCATCACCCCCAAGCCCCAGGTGGACTTGCTCGTTACCGGCATTCCCGTGGAGCCCGATGTCGTCGTGGACCCCGTCACCTTCAGCCCAGGTGGGGGTCGGGAGAGTTCGAGTCGCTCGCCCTGGGCCTGCAGTTCCGCTCGGGTGAGCAACGGAATGCTCCTGAATCGCTCCCAGGTCAGGGGCCCCTCCCCCAAGCTGGCCGGCAAACGCTCTCGACCGTGGGGGGTGCCCAGGCGAGCCAGGCGGACGATGCCTTCCAGCTGCGCCAATTGCTGGGCAGCGCGTTCGGCGGGGCGCTGCCCTGCCGTCTGTTCGAGGATCCGAAGCACCCGAACGATTGCCCCTGAATCCTCCGTCAGCAGAAGTCCTGAAATCTCAGGAATGGAAGCCATATCCGCAGTTTACCTCGTCAGCGCTCACCACAATGTCCTACCTGTTATCGGCTTGCCATAGTCATAAATGCTGACACCGGCTGGCCGATTCGGGCACTATGCCCCCCCATGAAGCTTCCCCATCGTATCGCTCGACTCCTCCTGGGCACCACCGCGGTGCTCGGAACTGCAGCCGTCGGCTGTAGCAACGACGACGCCGGCACCACAGACGGTGCAGGCGGCGAGGCCGCCACCGATAGCTGCGACCGACCTGGCGAGTCCTGGTGCACCGGCACCGCCTCCGGCCTGAGCTGTCCCGAGGACGGCGGCGCAACCGTTGCCTTCACCTGCGCGAGCGGCGACGAATGCAACGACGGCAGCTGCGTCGGTCAGTGCGAACCCGGCGCAACCGACTGCGCAGGTTCGAACACGCAGCGCACCTGCTCCGCCGATGGTCGTCAGTGGGTGATCGAAGCCTGCCAGGGCGGCTTCATTTGCGAGGAGGGCCGCTGTGGCCCCGGCGATGGCAAGGTTTGTATCCCCAACAGCACCGAGTGCGTCGACGGCAGCACGCAGCGCACCTGCAAGGAAGACGGCAGTGGCTGGGACGAGGTCGAATGCCCCGGCGAGACGGCCTGTAGCGACAATGCTTGCCGCGGTACGGTTTGCGCGGTGGGCGCGACGAAGTGCGATCCGACGGCCGACGATCTGCTGAACACGATGTTCGAGAGCTCGCAGCCCAACCTCTCCGTCGTCTACACCTGCACCGACGGCGAACACTGGGAGGCCACGCCTTGCTCCGTCGAAGACGGCGCCCTGGAGTTCTGCATGTACAGCGGCATCGCCCCGGCTGCGGTAGCCAAGTACCAGAGCGAGGTGTCCGCCTGGTCGACGGCGTTTGCCGCCGCCATGAACAACGACACCTCTCCCCCCCCTACCCCGCAGCCTCCCGCCATCCCCGCCCACGCCAAGGCCTCCTGTGAGCCCGCCGGATGCCTGGAGCAGGTCATGTACGAGGGACCGCTGGCGATGTTCGAGGGTGCCACCCGCACCTGTGGCAAGGACGACGACGACCAGGAGTCCTGGAAGTCGGTACGTGAGTGCAACGGCGTCGTGCCGTATGCCCCGGCTGTCGAGAGCGTCGTCACCTGCAAGGGCCAGACCGAGTGCAGCTACAACTACCCCGAGTCGGGTTGCCGCGCGGTCGAATGCCGCTCGGGCGAGTATCGCTGCAGCCCCGACACGCTCAACTACGTCGAGTACTGCAATTCGGACGGCTACTGGAGTGGCTACAACTACTGCCCCACCGGTGAGGCGATGCCGGGTGTCTGCGCCGGCTCCGGCAAGTACCCCACGCGTACGGTGACCTGCGACGGCGCCGCCTATCCGGGCGTGGTGCTCTGAACGGCCGGTAATTCCAGCGAAGCGGCGGTCATTCCCGTTCGGGGGATGGCCGCCGTTCTTCTTCCAGCTCCGGCAACCAACCTGCTTCTCGCGCGCGCTCTTCCAACATCAACCACTGGGCGTGGGTGACGACGAAGACATGGATATCGCGGCGCTTGCCGTCGCGCAGCTCGGGCTCGACGTCCCGCAAAGGAAAGCCCAGCTTCTGCAAGCGCTTGGAGAGGTTGCGGTTCTCCTCGTAGACGCGCAGCTCGATGGTGCGCACCCCCAGACGCTCCAGGACGAAGCGCCCCAGGGTTACCAGAGCCTCGGCGCCCACGGGCGGTCGCTCCACGTCGTCGCTCAACGCCAATCCCAAGACGGCATTGTCCGGCGTGGGGTGGCGAACGATGCGGGCAAAGCCGAGCAGGCGACCCGTCGCCCGACTTCGCACGAGCAGGAAGAAGAACTTGTCCCCCTGCGGGTGGCGCGCGATCGTGGTGAGCACGCTCCGCCGATCGCCGGTGGGGAACCAGACGTTGCGAGCCCAGCTCGGCGACTCCGTCCAGCCAACCAGCTCGTCCGTCACCTCGCTCTCGCGTAGCGAGCGAAGCACCAGGCGCGGCCCCACCAGCTCGAGCCGACGCCCCGGTACGAAGTCTGCTGCCCCAGAGAGCGGAAGCAGCGGGACATCGGGCAGGGCGGCGACCTGCTCGCGCCAACGGGGAGCGAAGTCGAGCCAATCGGCGCGCTCGGTGGCGAACGTGCGCACGGTGCGCCCGCTCGACTCTTCGACGTAGCTGGGGAGCTCGTGCATCCGTGCAGAACGCCGCAAGGCGGCCAGCACTTGCTCGTTGTCGGCGTAGACGCGCCGCACGACGCGCTCGAGCTCCGCGGGGCCATGCTCCGAGAACAACCAATCGTAGGCTACGCTGGATGCCTCCAAGGCGAATCGGCCCCCGAGGTAGTGGGACTCGGTGATGGCCACGCTCGGCACGAGCGCTCGGCCGTCCTTCTCACGCCAGATCCGCAAGAAACCGATGGGCGTGTGATCGCGCCGGTGCAGGATGATCCAAAAATGAACGCCTTGGGCGGGCCCCGCGCGGAGCAGCTCGGACCAGACGACGTCCGGATCGCCGTCCGGCAGCCAGACATTGCCGCGCAGCGCGCCCTCCCGCGTCCAGCGCGCCAAATCCGCGAGGTCCTCGTCACGGGCAGGACGCAGGGCGATGCGGGCACCGTCGAGCCGCTCCGGAATGGTCAGCGCAGACATCTCAATCTCCTACCCCAGGTAGGCTTCACGCACTCGCGGATCCTGCCGCAGCTCGCGTGAATCCCCGGACAGCACGACTTCCCCAGTGGCGAGCACGTAGGCGCGGTGGGAGGACTCGAGCGCCAGCCGAGTGTTCTGCTCGACCAAGAGGATGGTGAGGCCGCTCTCGGCTACGCGCACGATGCTCTCGAAGATCTGCCCGACCAGCTTGGGCGAGAGGCCCAGGCTGGGCTCGTCGAGCAGAAGCAGCTGAGGGCCCAGCAGCAGTGCGCGGCCGATGGCCAGCATCTGTTGCTCCCCGCCCGAGAGGGTGCCGGCCTGCTGGGTGCGCCGCTCGGCCAGACGCGGGAAGAGGTCGAAGACGCGCTCCAGGCGCTCGCTGATGGCCCGCTGATCGCGAACCGTGGCCGCCCCGAGCAACAGATTCTCGAACACGGTCTGCTGACCGAAGATGGCGCGCCCCTCCGGGACGAGCGCCACACCGCGGCGCACCACGTCATGAGTCGCCAAACCGACCAGGGAGCTGCCGCCCAGCGTGATGCTGCCCGCGCGCGGCCGCACCAGCTGCACGATGGCCCGCAGGGTGCTGGATTTTCCTGCTCCGTTCGAGCCGATCAAGGTGACGATCTCGCCCTGACGCACGTCCAAGTCGATGCCGCGCACCGCCTGGATGCCACCGTAGGCGACGTGCAGACCACGCAGCTCGAGCAACGCTGGCGTCGAACCTCGGGCCGTGTCGGGCTGCGCGCTCATCGCTCCGTCTCCCCCGAGTCGCCGCTGTCCTCGCCCAGATAGGCCGAAAGCACGCGCGGGTGCGTCTTGATCTCGTCGGGCACCCCCTCGGCGATGGTGCGCCCCCGGTCCACTACGTGGATGTGATCGCAGACGCTCATCACCAGCGACACGTTGTGCTCCACCAAGATGAGCGACAGCCCCAGTTGGTCGCGCAGGAAACGCAGCTGCCGCTCCAGATCGCGCGCCTCCTGACTGTTCATGCCCGCGGCCGGCTCGTCGAGCAGGAGCAGCTGGGGCTCCAGCATCAGCGCGCGAGCGATCTCCAGGCGGCGCTGCGAACCGTAGGGCAGGCTCTGCGCCAGCTCCGCCGACAGCTCGCGCAGGCCCATCAGCTCCAGGAGCTCGTGCGCGCGGCGACGCAGGCGGTTCTCGTCGTCGGCGAAGCGCCGGGTGCGCAAGAGAGCGTCGAACAGACCACTCCGATGGAGGTGCTGCCCGGCGACCATCACGTTCTGCTCCACGCTCATGGCGCGAAACAGGCGGATGTTCTGGAACGTCCGGCCGAGCCCCGCCTCGGCGATGGCAGCCGGGTTCTTGCCCGTCACGTCGCGGCCGTCGAAGGTGACGCGCCCCGCCTCGGGCCGGTACACGCCCGTCACCACGTTGAAGAGCGTGGTCTTGCCGGCGCCGTTGGGGCCGATCAGGCCGAAAATCTGCTTCGGTTCGACGCGAAAAGACACGCCCTGGATGGCGGCGATGCCGCCGAAGCGCTTCTCGACGCCGCTCAACTCGAGCAGGCTCACGACTTGCCTCCGCGGACGGGCTCGGGCGTCTTGCCCGGCGCTCGACGCCAAAGCTCGCTCAGCTCGCGCGAGCCGAGCAGCCCCTTGGGGCGGCCAATCATCACGATGATCAGCAGCAGCGCGTAAACCACCAAGCGGTACTGGGCCAGGTCGCGCATCAACTCGAGCGTCACCGCCACGAACACGCCACCGATGATGGCGCCGCTGATCGAGCCCAGCCCGCCCACGATGATCATGACCAACATGTCGATCGACTTCTCGAAGCGGAAGTCCTCGGGGCGGATACCTGCCTGCATGTGGGCGAACAGGCCTCCGGCGATACCGGCCGTGGCCGCGGAGATGACGAAGGCCTGCACCTTGAGTCGGGTACTGGGCGCCGCGATCGACTCGGCAGCAATCTCGTCCTCGCGGATGGCGACCAGCGAGCGGCCCGTCTGCGAGAAGGTCAGGTTGCGTATACCCACCACCACCAGCAGCACCCACAAGTACACCCAGAAGAACGACGAGTACGCTCGCAACCCCGCCAAGGAATCGCCGAAATAGCCGGTCGCCGAGCCCAGGAACTCGGCGTTGGTGAAGAGGATGCGGATGATCTCGCCGAAACCGAGCGTCACCACCGCCAGGTAGTCGCCACGCAGGCGCAGGCTCGGCATGCCAATCAACAGGCCGGCGAAACCGGCCAGCAGCGCGCCACCGAGGAGCGCCAGGTTCAGCACCAGTGCGTCGGTGCCCACCCCCGCACCCAGAGCGGCCTCGAGAGCGGGCGCCAGGTGCACGCCGAGATAGGCCGCGGTGTACGCCCCGACGGCCATGAAGCCGGCGTGACCAATCGAGAACTGGCCGGTGGTGCCGTTGATCAGGTTGAGCCCGACGGCCAACACGATGTTCACCCCGCAGAGCAGCAAGATCCGCTGGACGTACTCGATGAGCTGCGACTCGATCAGGAACCCGAGCCCCCACAGGATCACGACCAGGCCAGCGGAGACCAGCAAGCGCAGGGTGGGACGCGGCTCGCGTGGCCCAGGCTCGTTGGGTGGAGGGCTGGAAGGCGGGGTGGACGACGGAGGTAGCTCTGCGCTGCTCGCCAGGCTGGGCTCGGTAGGCGTCGAGTCGAGCATCAGACCTTCTCCGTGCGGACGACGCCGAGCAGACCCTCGGGCTTGAGCAAGAGGACGCCGATCAGCACCAAGAACGTGATGGCGTCGCGGTAGTCGGGCGACAGGTAGCCAGCCGTCAGCTGTTCGGCCACGCCGATGATCAGCCCGCCGAGCATGGCGCCCGGAACGTTGCCGATGCCGCCCAGGACCGCCGCGACGAAGGCCTTGATGCCAGTGAGCACGCCCATCTGCGGG
>DATIDO010000717.1:0-4408 GCA_035456245.1 Polyangiaceae bacterium | reverse complement strand
GAACGATCTGTGGACGACTTCGCCGTCGTCGAACGATCCGTTCAGCGCGATCATGAAGACGCGTGGCTGGACCATCGCGCAGATGAACGACTTCTTCGGCGACTGGGCGATGCACAACGTCACCTGGGACTACAAGGAGTCGGCCGCAGCCTTCCGCTCGGCCTACGGTCCCATCACCGACACCTCGCGGCCCGAACGGCGCAACCGCCTGACCAGGCTGCAACCGCTCGGCAGCGACTACGCCAGCACGCGGCGCTTCCAGTCGCCGTTCTACCAAGCCCCGCAGCGCTACGGCTACAACGTGGTGCGTCTCGTCCCCGAGGCCGGCAAGACCACGGTCACCGTCAAGTTCCGGGGCGTGGTGCAGAGCGGCGCCAACTCCGACTGGCGCTGGGGCTTGGTGTCGACCAACGGGGCTCTCACCAGCGCGCGCTACAGCCCCTTGCAGAAGGGCAGCGACGGCGAGCTGACGTTCTGCTTGACGCCGGGTGAGTCGCTCTGGCTCGTGGTGACCGGGACGCCCTCGGTGCAGAAGCAGATCTATTGGGACCAGCCCTACGCTTCGATCCACCGCTACCCCTACCTCGTCGAGCTGAGCGGCGCGTGGCCCGAGGGCTACCAGAATGGCGCGCCCGACGCCTGCCCGTCGGGGACCGTGCGGCACTCGAACGGTGGCGGCTGCGCCCCTTCGAATCTCGCCTCCACCGTCTACGTGGGCCCGAACGCCCGCGTGCTCGGGGGCAACGTGAGCGGCTCTTCGCGCATCGAAGACAACGCCACCATCTTGGCCGGAGCAACCGTCAGTGGTGGTGTCGTGGGCGCACTGTCCGTGCTGAGCCGCTTCACCGTCAGTGGTTCGGCAACGGTGAAGACCAGCTTCTACCCGCCCGGATTCTTCGAGGCGAGTCAGGGGCTGTCGGGGACCGCGACCTTGTTCGGTGACGTGGAGTACCGAGGCGCGGGCCTGAACCGCTCGAGCGGCAGCTTCAGTGGCTTCGTCGACTCGAACACGGCCAACATGTCCATCGCCGACGTGACCGTGGCGCCACCCTACGCCTGGAGGAACTGAGCGAGGGCCTCGCGAAGGCCCGGACTTCGCGCGAGCCGCCTCCCACCGGGGGGCGGCTCGTTCTTCATTTCGTCACAAATTCTGCCTGCTCCGAGAACGAGGGGGTGACTGACGTCTCGAAGGAACGACGCTGCCCGCGCCGATGGTGCCGTGGGCCGCTCCAGAACTCGTGATTGCCGGTGCCAGAATGAAGAATAGAACGAAGCTCCACGTCTCGTTGTTCGCCTTGCTGCTTGCGGGAACGGGGTGCCAAGGCTCCCCCGAGGACGCGGTCGATGGCGAAGATTCCAGCGCGAGCGACGCCGGTGACGGCGGAGACGCCAGCGATAGCGGAGGCGGCGAGGGCGGAGCGGACACCAGCGACGAGGAGGACTCGGCTGACACGGAGGGCTCCATTTCCGTTCTGCCGGGCTCCATTCTGGACACGCCCGAGACGGCCGTGATGTTCACGGCGCGCGATCTGGAGCAGGTGGCCGACACCTCGGACGCTACGTACATCGAGCTGGTCAGTGGACAGGACGTCACCATCAGCGCGGCTGGTGTCTATGTCATCAGCGGCAGCGCGACCAACGTCACCATCGTGGTGGACGCCGGGCAGGAGGCGAAGGTGCAGCTGGTGCTGTCCGGCGTATCGGTGACGAACGACGACGCGCCGGTCGTGTACGTCAAGACCGCCGACAAGGTCTACCTGACGACGACGGACGGCGAGAACCACCTGGAGGTCACCGGCGCCTTCGTGCCGGACGGCGAGACCAATCTGGATGCGGTGATCTTCAGCAAGGAAGATCTGGTGCTGAACGGCACGGGGAGCCTGGAGATCGTTTCGGCCCAAGGCAACGGTGTCACCTCCAAGGACGATCTGAAGATCACGGGCGGAACGCTGGTCGTGACCTCGGCTTTGGATGGACTGGAGGCCAACGACTCCATCCGCATCGCTGGCGGCGACGTGACCATCGACAGCGGAAAAGACGGCTTGCACGCCGAGAACGAGGACGACGACAGCCTCGGGTACGTCTACGTCTCCGGGGGCACGATCCGCATCGCCGCTGCCGACGACGGCATCCACGGGACCAGCGTCGTCCAGATCGACGGCGGGACCATCGACATCACCGAGTCCAGCGAGGGCATCGAGGCGACCTACATCCAGATCAACGACGGTGACGTCAGTGTGTTGGCGTCGGACGACGGTATCAACGTCGGCTCCAAGAGTTCGGCCTACGACGTCGTCATCGAGGTCAACGGCGGGACCATCTACGTCGAGGTGGCAGGCAATGACGTGGACGGCTTCGACGCGAACGGGGACATCGTCATCAACGGTGGGACGATCAGCGTTGTCGCTCCGGCCCAGCCTCCGTCGGGTGCATTCGACTTCGATGGCACCGGGCAGCTGAACGGCGGAACGGTCACCGTCAATGGCGAGGTCATCACCGAGCTGGTGGCCGATGGCGGTGGTGGCCCTGGAGGTCCGTGAGCCCTCCCAGCTTGGATCACCTGCGCACGGCCAGCGCCGAGCTGCTGGGGCGTCGTGAGCTGTTGGAGCGCGTCGACCGCAAGTTCGTGGCGACGGTGGAGCAGGTGCACGGCTTCGTCAGCGCGCTGGGCGCCGGCTACCACGTCCTGCGCGGCGGCGGGAAGTCCTGGGCGCGGTACGAGACCTGCTACTACGACACCGACGATCTCTCGGGCTTCCACGAGCACCTGCGAGGCCGGCGGCCCCGTTACAAGGTGCGCGTCCGTCGTCACGTCGAACGCCGCCGAGCCTTCCTGGAGGTCAAGACCAAGAAGCTCGGCGAGCGTACGGAGAAGCACCGCCGCGAGCGCGACTACGAGCGCCTGGAGCTGAGCGCCGACGAGCTGGAGTTCGTGGCCCGCCGCACGCCGTTCGATGTCGAGCGGCTGCGGCCCAGCGTGTGGACGAATTTCAATCGAGCGACGCTGCTCGGCGTCGAAGGCGAGGAGCGCCTGACCATCGACGTGGGGCTCTGCTTCGAGCGCAACGGCGCCAGACATCTGCCCCAGCAGTTGGCCATCATCGAGCTGAAACAGCGGCGCTGCTCGCACGCGGGGGCGGTCGATCGGGCTCTCCACGCCCTGGGCATCCGCGAGCGTTCGATGAGCAAATACTGCGCGGGCGTCGCCAGCGTGCACGAGGCCGCGCGCCCCCGCTACCGCGAGCTGTTGCTGAAGCGGCTCGCCAGGAACCCAGCATGGACGAATATCTAGGATTCGATCGCTTCATCGACGTACAGGACACCACGCGGCTGCTGTTTCGGCTGTTCATCGAGCTGCTGAGCGCCTGGTTGGTAATCCAGCGCGTCTATTGTCAGCGCTACAAGAGCTCCGAGCACACGCTGACGTTCTGGTTGTTCAGCGTGGTGACCTTCAGCATCGCCTTTCTCTTGCGCAAGGTGCCGATGGAGCTGGGCTTCGCCCTCGGTTTGTTCGCGGTCTTCGGCGTGCTGCGCTACCGCACGGAGTCGATTGGCGTGAAGGACCTGACCTACCTGTTCGTGGTCATCGGCCTGGCGCTGATCAACGCCCTCTCCAACCGGAAAATCAGCTTCGCCGAGCTGATGATCGTCAACTTGGCCATCACCGGCACCGTCGTCCTGCTCGACGGTCGACACCGCCGTAGTCACGAGGGCAGCCTGACGGTCCTGTTCGATCGCGTCGATTTGCTGGGGCCGGACAATCGCGAGTCGCTGCTGGCCGAGCTGCGACGGCGCATGCGCATCGAGCCCACGCGCGTCGTCGTGCACGAGGTCGATCTGCTGCGCGATACCGCTCGCCTGTCGGTCTTCTTCGCGGAGCTGCGTGCCCCGGCCTCTGGTGATCGGGCGGCGCGAGGCCCGCTGGTGCAGCCTCCGCTGCCGGTGGGCGGCGCTGGGCTCTCGTGAGGCCGATCGCGACTTCGGAGGTGCGCTCGGTTCGCGCACCCACGGCGTGGGCGCTGGTCATGGGGCTGTTCTTGCTCTACCCGGCGCGCGCGAGCGCGCAGAGCACCGACGACGTGCAGGCTCGAGTGGGCGCGACGATCAAGAAGAAGCTGAGCAAGCGTTGGGCGCTCGCTCTCAACCCGGAAATGCGCACGAGCGGCCTCGATCCGGAGCGCTACCTGCTCGAGGGGACGGTCGGTTACCGGCCGATCCGCTATTTCACGGCCAAGGCATCGCTGCGCGGCGACGTGCGCGAACAGCCGGATGGCGCCGACTACGGGGCCCGCGCCGGCTTGGCGCTGGTAGGCAGTCTCCCGCTGGGCGACTTCGAGGCCGAGGGGCGCGTCTTCTACACCTACGACTTCGGCAACCTGCGGAGCGAGAGGCACCGGCTGCGCTACCG
>DATIDO010000716.1:0-2392 GCA_035456245.1 Polyangiaceae bacterium | reverse complement strand
CATGATGCCAGCGGTCAACGGTGGCGACTTCTACCTCGACTTCCTGCGCGGTGACGCCGATCTGAGCACGGGCGAGCTGGAGGAGCTGGCCACTCAGTTCGCCAAGGTCGTCGACTGTTCGAACGTCGCTGCTGCTGGCACGTCCACCCGCTGGGACGCGGCTGGCGAGCTGTTGATCGACGGCAAGGCCGCCACGTTCGTCATGGGCGACTGGGCCAAGGGCTACTTCCAGCGGGGCGCCGACTGGGAAGAGGTCGAGCGCGATCCGTGGGTGCCTGGCACCGACTTCGACGTGGTGCCCGGTCTGGGCTCCGCAGGCTACTTCACCTTCAACTCGATCGTCTTCGGCCTGCCCGAAGGTGCCGTCCACCCCAAGGCGGCGTCTGCCTTCCTCGAGGTGGTCGGTTCGAAGGACGGCCAGACGAACGCCAACTCCCTCAAGGGCTCGGTGCCTGCCCGCTCCGACGTCGACGGCACTTCCTTCGACACGATCATCCAGGGCGCCATCGACGACTTCAAGGAGGCCGCCGCCGGCGAGAACAAGTTGCTGCCCGGCTACGCCAGCCTGACCAGCTACGACTTCCAGGTCGAGATCAACCCGTCGCTGCTCGTGTTCGCCGTCGGTGGCAAGCGCGCTCGCGAACTCGATCCGGACAACATTCCCGAGGACGAGGCCGACATCGCCGCCAAGGACGTGCAGTACTTGGTCAACAAGATCAAGGCGAACTACGACCTCTTGAAGTGACGCGTCACCGACCCCGAGTCGCTCGTTGGGTCATGACGATGGAAACGGGGCACCTCCAGGTGCCCCGTTCTGCATTTACCACCAGGCTTCCATCTGAGCGCCCAGGTTCATGCCGCTGTTCGAGGCGGCGTAGTCGACGCCGCCCACCTGACCGACGAACGAGTCGTTCCAAGTCGCCAAGGTGCAGAACGCGCGAATGACCGGGCGGCTGGCAAAACGGTTGGCCACGGCCACCTGCGGCGCGAAGGTGAGCTTGTAGAGCGCACCGCTCACGTTCGTCCCCTCGTCCTTCGTCCAGTCGATGCCACCCTCGACCGCGATGTTCAGGTACTGATTGAAATGAACGATCGGACGCGCACCCGCCGACACCCAGTACTTCTGTCCCGTGCCGTCCGAGAAATTCGTGGTCTCGAAGACCAGCACCGGACCGAGTGAGAAATAGGGGCCCAGGTTGGTGGTGAAGCTCTCGGTAGCGCGCAGGCGGTAGGAGCCGGTCTCCTCGGGCCGGATGTAGGAAGCCCCGGCCTGAGTGAAGGTCTCGAAGCCCGAGGTGAAGGTACGGGCAGCGCCCGTGCCGTACTGGAGCGAGAGCTTGTTCAGGCCATCGTGCGCCAAGAACTTGGGGATGCTGTGCACGACGTTGAAGGCGACGCCGTGCGAGTCGGGCGCCTGACGACCCGCCGAGTCCAGGCCGCTGGCCGAGTGGGCGTAGGTGATGCCGGCCTCCAGCGTGCCGGGGCCGAGCGGTAGATCGTAGATGCGCAGCTCCCAGCTCGACTTGCTGTATCCAGCCACGTTGGTCGGATCGGGCTGAGGGACGTAGCTGAGACCACTGGTCGAGCCCAAGCCGATCCAGGCGAACGCCAGCTTGGCCGGCCCAATCTTCACGTCTTCGATGCCGCCGCCACCACCGCTCATGTTCCAGAAGAAGAAGTCGACGACGTGGATGTCATGACGACGATAGAAGCGATTACCGGCCCACACCTTGGCATCGGGTGAGAAGGGCAACACGTTGCCTATCGAGGCCCACGCCTCGGGCAGGCCAACCGAAGTGGCCGACGCGGTGTTCGAGCTCTCGTAGCCATTCACGAAGCTGATGCGCAGCTGGACGCGGGCAACCGGTCCCGCAGGTGAGCCATCGGCGCGCAGGTTGTCGTCCAGGTGGAACGTACCCGGCATGTAGAAGCTCTTGCCGATGATCAACTCGCCGTAGTTCTCCGCCTCGTTGCCCAAGCGGTATTTGGTGGTTGCCCCCGGTGCGCGGAAGGCCGCCATGGGGCCGCCCTCGCCATCACGCGCGTAGCCTGCGCGGAAGTAGCCACCGACGTCGACGAACTGGCCGAGCACCTCCTCGACCCGCTCCGCGAAGAAGCGCCGCTCCGCAGCCAGTGCGTGGCTCCGCGTCTCGGTGTCGTTGGCGAAGGTCTGATTGATGAAGCGATCGATGGTGCGGCTCTTCGATTCGTCGGGCTTGGCTGGAGCCGCCTTCTGCTCGGGCGCCTTCGCTTCTGTGGCCTTCTCCTCGGGTGCCTTCGCTTGAGCCGAGCTACCCGGAGCCGGCGCAGGCTGCTCCGGAGCAGGCTCGGGCGACGGCTGGGGTTGCGGCTGCTCCGACGGGGAACTCGCTGGAGCAGCCTGTGGCGGCTG
>DATIDO010000715.1:0-15594 GCA_035456245.1 Polyangiaceae bacterium | reverse complement strand
GCCCAAAACTCGATGGGCGTCGGCTGGAACGACGCCCGACCGGAGCTGGTCGGCAAGTTCAACGAAGTGCTGCAGCGTGAGTTTGCCTCGCTCGGTCTGACGCCGACGGAGTTGAATGGCGTGACCGGCTGTTGCGCGGACCGCGCCATCGAGTTCCTCAACAAGACGGACTGCTCCTACCAGTACAACATGGCCACCACCTCGGAAGCCGAACACCTCGCCGAGCAGGAGGTCTGCTTCACCAAGGTGAAGTACGAAGAGGAGGAGGGACGGATCGCCTTGGCATGCTTCAAGGAGAAGCTGCCCGACGACTGGAAGTTGCTGCGAAGCTCACTGGTCGAGAGCTTCGTGAAGGCCGCCGTCGATGGCGGTGTCGATGCGACCCAGGCGAAGGTGACCGCAACCTGTTTCGCCGACCGTGCCGTGAAGCTGGCCAACGAGCGCAAGTGTCCCCTCATCAACAAGCAAGCTCCAGCGGCCGAGCACCTCTTCAACGACATGACTCAATGCATCTCCGCCGAGGAATCGGAAAAGCTCGGCAGCGAATGCTCCGGCCCTTCAGCCAAGTGACTTTGTGCTCACCGTGGCTTTGAACCAGAATGTGCTTCGTGTTCGGTTCACTGGCCTTCGCTCGATTCGCTGTCGCTCCCCTGGCGATAGCCGCACTCGCTTCTGCCGAGTCGGTCGCTCTTGGGGCTGAGCCAGTCGCGGCTGAGCCCACCACGACCGAGCCAGTCGCTCCCGTCGCGGCTGAGCCCACCACGGCCGAGCCAGTCACCGCAGAGCCCACCACACCCGGCGCGGAGCCGACGAGCGATGACGGCTCGGCCGAAAGCGAACTCGACGCCTTGCGCGAACGGAGCTGGTCCGGGCGCCCGCTCGTACGCAGCGGATTCCACTTCCACGCGGATCTGGGCTTGGGCAGCGGTGACTCCAGTGCGGGTCTCTACCATTCGATGGAGATCGGCGGCTCCGTCGGCCAGTACACCATCTCGCTCCTGCACTCCTTCATCCAGTACCGAAACGTGTTCGAGGCCGAGCCCTTCCCGCACGAGATCGGTGGCTTCTTCCTGCAGTTGCGCGGCCCGCTCGTGCTCTCCGATCTCAGCTGGAAGTTCGCAGCCGGTGTCGGCGGGACGATCGATCAGACGGACGGGTTCGTCGCCCACCCCGGCTTCGGTCTCCACTACGGCGTCGACATGCACCTGCCGATCTGGACGGACTTCGCCGCTACGCTCTCCGTGGCGGCTCTGACCGTGGAAGATCGCGGCAACGTCTATTTCGGTGCAGCGGCCGCGCTCGGCGTCAGCGTTTTTTGACCGCGCGTGCCCTTGTCTCGAGGGGCCGGGCCTCGAGGGGCCGGGTCTCGAGGGGCCGGGCGGAGCGCGGCTTCTTGGCAGGTGCCTTCTTGGCGGCGGACTTCTTGGCAGGTGCCTTCTTGGCCGCGGACTTTTTGGTCGGTGCCTTCTTGGCGACGGATTTCTTCGAAGCCGACTTCTTCGTGAGCGACGCCTTCGCTGCCGCCTTCTTCGAAACGGGCACTACCCGTCGCCGCGACTGCGTCTCGGCAGCGCGGAAGGCAGCGATGGCGCGAATCAAACCAGTAGGCACGGCCGCCTTCAGCGGAAAGCGGATCGTCCCCTTCTGAACCTCGTAACCGGCCAGTCGATCACCCAGCGCACCGACCAGCGACTCGCTCGCCGGATAGATGGAGTAGTGCTCCTTCCAGCCAGCGAAGTAGATGGCAACGCGGCCGTCGACACGAAATGCAGCAATCCGATAGCTGATGCACGGCTCGGCCGTCTTCGGCAGCCCCGACACGATCGCCCGGCGCACCTTCTCGAGTCGGCTCTGCACCTCGCTCGGGAACGTGGCGATGTACTCGTCGACGGTGGAAGGGCCTGAGCTCGGCATGGCTCCAGGATTGGCGACTTCGCCGCGAGCCGCAAGACGAGAGATGCAAGACGAGAGCCGGCGACCGAGGACACAGGTGCGAGTTGCCGGCCGCCACGCCTCGACCGAGACTGCGAGCGATGTCCACCCGTCCTCACCTGGCGCTGCTGTCCGCACTCTCGCTCTCGCTCGTCGGCCGCGAGGCGCACGCCGAGACCTTCGTCCTGTTGGACGAGACCTTCACGTTCACCGAGCAACAGGCACGCGACTCGAAGCCGAGCCCTTCGCATGTCTACGTCCGTGAGGCCCAGTTGAACCCGGCCCGTCCAATCGACTGGACTCAGCCGGTCGACTACCGCCATGGCAAGGTCCGTCTGCGACTCGAGGTTCTCGAGAAGCCCGCCGGTGACGAGCCGACGCAGTGGAGCATCTGCTACGTACCGGTCGTCGGCATCGGCCCCGGGTATGGCTGTACCGGGACCGGGATCTACCAGAAAGCAGGGGTATTGGAGGTCGAGCAGTCGATGACCGAGTTCTGGCAGAACGACGCCATCGATTGGTCTCACGGCATTCGCGAAATTCATCTGGTGATGAAGGACGCCAACTCCGACCAGGGGCACGTCCACCGCCGGAGCGACCCCGAGCGATTCTTTCCCACACGGGTGCGCCTCGTGATGACGCAAGTCTCCGCTCCGGAGCAGGCTCCCGTTGCCCCAGTTGCTCCCCCGGCAGCTTCGAACTCTTCGCCCCCGTCGACCTTGCCTTCGACTCCACCCCCTCAGCAGCCGAGCGCGACCTGCGCGTGGTCACGCCCACCTTTCTCATCGACGCCTTGGGTTCCGTTGTTTCTGACCAGCGTTGGCTGGTCAGTCATCCGAGCTGCGCGACGCCACTCATCGCTGCGTTCTGACCGGCCGGCCAGCACATCGCGCGGGTGATCGGTGACGCGCCAGCAGATGCGTGGCGACCAGTCGGCGAAGCAGTGGGCTGCATCGTCTCCCCGCCCACGCCCTCGGCAGTGAGCGCAGCAGAATCCGGCGGAAATACTGAGAAATCCTCTCGTTACCCCTAGTCGAACGAGCCGCTGGATCCATACGACGCACCGACCGAACGACGTACTCCGAATCACCAACGAACCACTGCCAAGCACATCACACATCCGCGCAACGCCCGAGCGCACCTGTCGTCGCTGAACCATCGAACTGTCGAACTGCTCACAGTCCTGCAACACGCGTCACTTCAGGCTCAGTGAAACGTCAGTGGTGCTCGAAACTTTGCACTTGCCTGACGAGGAATCGGGCGAATCCTATTCGGGTGGTTACTCGTCAGGTCACTTGGCACGACGAACGTCGGGCTCGCATCCGCCGAAGTCATCCCGAAGTCACGACCCTCTACGGACCCGATCCCCGCACGGGACTCTGTATCGTAGTGCTCGTAGCGCTACACCTCGTCATCGCGAGGTCGTTGGTGGGCCAGCCATGGATCGTCTGGCTACTGGCCGTCACCCTCATCGGACCCACCGTTGCCCACGCCCTCGGCGTGCTCATTCACGAGGCTAGCCACAACCTGATCAACCGCTCGCCGCGCGCCAATCGCCTGTGGTTGCTCGTCTGCAACCTGCCTCTCGGGGCGCCCGCTGCCGTCGAGTTCCGTGCCCAGCATTCCCTCCACCATCGTCACCTCGGGGACGCGGACGGCAGCGACACGCAAGCCCCCACCCGCGCGGAAGATGCCTGGGTCGGTAACGCCTCGGGCCGCAAGTTCTGGTCCTTCTTCCTCGGCCGGTTCTTCTACAAGGGCCGCCCAGCCAACGCCGTTGCCTGGGACGGTTGGATGGTCGCGAACTGGATCACCTCGTTCGGCGTCTCCATCGCGGTGCTGGTGGTGTGGGGCGGTTGGGCGTGCGGCTACCTGGTTGCGTCGTCGCTCCTTGCTTTCGGGCCGCACACGTTCGGAGCTCGTCGCCTTTCCGAGCATCTGCCGGTGCGCGCCGAGCAGCCCACCAATTCCTACTATGGGCCGCTGAACTGGTTGTCCTTCAACGTCGGCTACCACGTCGAGCACCACGACTTTCCCAACATCGCCTGGACGCGCTTGCCGAAGCTGAAGGAGATGGCCCGCGACGAGTACGCCCAGCTCTTCGCGTTTCGCTCGTGGACGCGCCTGATCGTCAACTACATGCTGGACGCGCGCTACCGCGTCGGCCACTACGTAGGCATGGGCCCCGTCCTGGGCGAAGACGTGGCGCGCGCGGGTAGGACGGGCTGCAGTGACGCCGAGCTCGAGTCGGGCGAGGGTCCAGGCGGACTGGCGCGCAAGCCGTACGCCTGAACGAAGGGGGAACCGCTCGGCCCCAGTGCCCCACGGGCTCCGGGGCCACGTGCGAGGGAAGCGAGCGTTTCTCGCTCTCGGGTGCTCTGTCGAGCCCGTACTTGCACTGGAAACCAGCCCTCCGCTAGCCCAGCGGGGCATGGAAAAGCTCGAGCTCCGAGCCCAACTCGATTCCTTCTACCGCGAAGTGCAGGCGGTCATCGTCGAAAAGCAGAACCCAGTCAGTGGTCTGCTCCCGGCCAGCACCGCGATCACCAGCCACGGCGACTACACGGACGCCTGGGTGCGCGACAACGTCTACAGCATCCTGGCGGTGTGGGGCTTGGGCCTCGCCTATCGCTCCCTCGACCAAGACGACGGCCGCGGCCACGAACTCGAGCAGCGCACCGTCTTTCTCATGCGCGGCCTGCTGCGCTCGATGATGGCGCAGGCCCACAAGGTCGAGGCCTTCAAGGCTTCGCGTCACCCGCGTGACGCGCTTCACGCCAAGTACGACACGCACACCGGCTCGACGGTGGTCGGCGACGACGCCTGGGGCCACCTGCAAATCGACGCCACCTCGGTGTACCTGCTGTGTCTGGCGCAGATGATCGCCTCCGGGCTCGACATCATCTGGACCCTCGACGAGGTCGCCTTCGTCCAGAACCTCGTTTACTACATCGAACGCGCCTACCGCACGCCCGACTACGGCATCTGGGAGCGCGGCGCCAAGACCAACAGTGGCAGCGTCGAGCTCAACGCCAGCTCGGTTGGCATGGCGCACGCGGCGCTCGAAGCGCTCAGCAACTTCAACCTGTTCGGGGCACGCGGCTCGCACCTGAGCGTAATCCACGTCTCGCCGGACAACATCGCGCAGTCGGCCATCACCCTCGGGTCGATGCTGCCTCGCGAGTCGAACACCAAGGAGGTCGACGCAGCGCTGCTCAGCGTGATTGGCTTCCCCGCGTTCGCCATTCACGATCCCGAGCTGCGCCAGCGGACCCAGCGCAAGATCGTCGACACTCTGGAGGGTCGCTACGGCCTCAAGCGCTTCTTGCTGGACGGCCACCAAACCGCCGTGGAAGACGAAGGCCGCCTCCACTACGAGCGCGAGGAGCTGCAGCGCTTCGAGCACATCGAGAGCGAGTGGCCGCTGTTTTTTGCCTACCTGTACCTGAACGCCATCTTCGAAGGCGACCAGAAGAGCGCTACCCACTACGAAACGCGGCTCGCGGCGCTGGCCGTCGAGCGCGGCGGCTACCCGCTGTTGCCCGAGCTGTACTGGGTACCCGAAGCATCCGTCCCACTCGAAAAGCAGAAGCCCGGCTCCCAAGAGCGCCAGCCGAACGACAACGTCCCGCTCGTCTGGGCGCAGTCGCTCTACCTGCTGGGTCGTATGATCCGCACCGGCCTGCTCCGCCGTGGTGATCTGGATCCACTCGGCCGCCGCCGACACAAGCGGCCCAAGAACCCGGTCGTGCAGGTGCTGTTCCTGGCCGAGGACGAGGCTTTGCAGGCCGAGCTGTCGACCCTGGGTGTACGCGCCGAGACGCTCGGCGACATCGAGCCGGTCGAGGTCTACTTGCCGGAGGAGATCGCTCGCGCGCACGGCGTGGTGGGCAAGAGCCCGCGCCTCGGTCTGAGCGGACGCACCGCACGGGCGCTGAAGACACTGACCACCAGCCGCTTCTATCGCTTGGACGACAAGACGGTGGTCCCGCTGGCCAGCTTCTTCCTGGAACGCGATTTCTACCTCGTTTACGACATCCACTTCCTGCTCCGCCGTTTCCGGGGCGAGCTGGCGTACCTGCACGCCAACTGGTCCGAGACCGGCAGGCCCACCGTCACCGTGCTCCTGACGCACGCGCTGCTCGAGACCGAGCGCGACGCCTTTCTGGCGCTCGTACACAACATGAGCGATGGCGAGGTGGACGGAGTGCCGGTTCGACTGGCCACACTGCGCGAGCTGCTGCCGACCGGCTCCTACGCCCGACTCGACGGCACGCGGGAGCTCGGCCTGCCCCACACCTCGGTTCACGCGTTGCTGCAGCGCGCGACCCAACCGCCGGCGGTCGGCGCCCAGCTGCCTCTCAGCCCCGCCCAACTGCGAGAAATCGAGGCCATCGACGACGAGCGGGTGTTGGTGTCGCGCTTGGCGAGCAGCAAGAACCTGTTCGAACAGGTGGAGATCCTGGCCTGCTTGCTCAATGGCCACACGCTGGAGCGGCCGCTCGCCCTGCCCAACGGCACGACGAGCCTGCGTAGCCTGCTCTTCTCCATCTACGAAGGCGCGGGCCGTATCCGGTTGTGGGCCGTGGCGCGACGCGCCGCCGGCTTGCTCGATCTGGTCGACGGCGATCTCAGCTTGGCCGTGGCGGCGCTCTTGGTCGGGCGCAAGAACATCCAGGTGGGCCGTGCCTACAGCGACGACTCGCTGATCACGCAGCCGCTGGCCGACGCCGAGCTGTTCGCCAAGATCGAGCACTTCTGCCGTGACGAGCGCGACCGCGTGCTCACCCAAGAGCTACTGCTCTACTTGGGCCTGTTGATCCGCGCTCGCCCCAAGCTGTTCGACCAGCTGCTCACCGTGCGCGTTTCTCATCTGAGTGCCATGCTCACCAGCCAGCTGGCGCGAGAGCACGATCTCGATCTGGACGAGGCCTACGATCGGCTCATGGCGCTCGCGCCGTCCGAAGTGCAGCAGCGCCTGGAAGAGGGCCTCGAGCGCTATTCGCTGGATCAGACGTTGCCACAACAGCTCGAGCATCTGCGCGCCGAGGGTGGCGAGGCGCTGGACTGGAGCGATGATCTCGGCCTCGGTGGGCTGGCGCGCCCCAGTAAGGGTTGGTGGGCCTGGCGCCAGGATACCGGCGTGATCGACCGCCGCCCGGAGAACTTCTACCACAGCACCTTCGCGCTCTTCCGACATGCCCGAGCCCTGATCGTCGGCGACCGACTCGATCGAAGAAATCGTATCGAGAGCGGACCCGTCCTCTCGGACATGACCCCCGGCGAGCCGGCCTTTGCCCAGATGCTCGAGCACCTCCTGAACCGCGCGCAGGCTACCGAATACCGGCAGCTGACGATCGAGGCGCTCACCGTGCTGGCCAGCTTCTTCAAGCAGAACCCGACGCTCACGATCAACGACGCGCTGTGCCTCGACTCGACCATCGGTCACGCAGTGCGCCTGCGCTACCTGACCGAGCACCCCGAGCACGGGCCCGTCTACGACGAGCACAAGGTGAAGGCTTGGCGGAGCTTCTACGAGTCGGCCCCCAGTGAGACCTCGGCCGCGCTGGTCGAAGCACTACTGCACCTGCTGGAGCCGGGCGAAGAGGCCGAGCCGCGGCGTTCGCTCAGCGCGGAAGACTGAGCCCTCTCACCTTCCCAAAAGTCCGCGCTGCCAATCCGGCGGCGCGGGCTCACTCTCGTTCAGCTTCTGTGCCCATTCTGGGTCGTTCAGGCGCTGAAAATCCTCCGTGACGAGCTCGTAGTAGGACGAGACGAGGCCCGCGTAGGCTCGCGGGCCTTCACACGTCTCCACGGTCACGACCATCGGTCGGGACCGGCCCGTGGCGACGTGCAGAACCTTGCCCACCGGGGCTCCGGCTTCGTCCGTGGGCTGAGTGTGCACGTCGGCGATGGTCGGGTCCGAATCGGTCGACGACCCGGAGATGAGCCGCGGATACCAGCCCTCGGCCGAGTCACCGCCGCAGATCGACTGGATGACGACCGCCTCGTTGATGAACTCGATGTGCTCCTGCGTGTGTGGTGTACCCGTGAGCTGGTGCTCGGCCATTTCTTCCAACGTCCCGGCCACCTGGGCGAAATGCTGGTAGTGCTCCTTCGCGGATGCGGGCGGCGCAAAGCTCAGGTTGTCCACGATGTCGACGACCCGCTCCGCGTGGCCGCGAACCGCAGCGAAAAAGGCGGGGTTCGGCTCGACGTAGGCATCCGGGAACTCGCAAGCCACGCTGCCGCTGTAGGACTGCTTGGCGTAGAGGATCGTGTCGTGGCGCAGCTCCGCCCAAGAGGCCAGCTGAGTGTTGAGCAGGCGCCGGCCCCAGGCCTCGCTGCCCGTCACACTCGGTGCTCCCTCGGGTCGAGCCGCCGGCGAGAGTGTGCGCAACGCACCGAGCCACGACGTGTAGAGGTCCTGGCTCCAGTACTCGTCGCCCTGGGCGTCGACGATCACCCGCATCGACGCCAAGTCGGCGGCGTAGGAGTACTTCTCGAGTTCTCCCGAGAGCAAGGCGCCGGCCTGGTCGTTGTCGAACACCGCGTAGGCCGCGTCGAGCGGGTTCGGCATCATCCGTAGGACCTCGCCCTTGCCGACACGATCGTAGACCACGTTCGAAAAGACGTGACTGTCGATCACGTAGCGCTGACCGAACAGCGCGAAGCTGGACGAGAGCGGCAACGTGCCGACGCCCGTGCCGTTGACCATGTAGTGGCTCGAGATGCGCTGCGTGCCGTAGCCTCCTCGGGCGACGGCCTTCGCGATGGCCTCGTCCTCCAGCCCCGACGTGCCGGCGAGGTCGCTCACTCCCAGATCTGCCAGCAGAGCGTCGACCTGCGGAACGGTCATGTAGTCGTGTTCACCCACGAACTCGGTGATCACGCGATCGATGTCTCGATGCACGGCGAACTCGGCACCCAAGAGCTGGCGCAGCCCGACCATGGCGTCGAACTGCCGACGCCGAAATACCTGACTGCCATCCTCCTGCGTTTCGATGAGCCGAAAATCGATGCGTCCCAGCCACATCATGGCGCGGAAGTAGCGCTCCAGTTGGACACTGTCCGTGTAGTGACCTCGCGGCTTGCACTGCGAGAAATCCACGTCGCGCTGCACACCGAAGAGCGTCGTTCTCTTCACTCCTTCTGCGGCCACGCACGCGCCGACCAGGTCGGCCCCGGGGCCCTGGTTCGTCCCATCCAGCAGGTTCCTGGCGACGCTCAGGTAGGTCTCGACGTCGGTGCGCAGGTCGCCACTCGGCAACTCGTCGACGCGCCCTTGCATGGCGGCGAGCACCTCACGCAGCGCCGGAATCAAGCTCTGCTCCTCGAGCGCCTTCAGGGTGTTGTCGTAGGAGCGGTGCAGCGCGTAGAGGATCGAGTCGGCCGACACGAAAAGTGGGACGTCCTGCGAGTAGAGGCTGCCATAGCCATAGGTGAAGTTGGGGAACTCGCTGCGGTCCGAAATGACGAAGCCGTCGGCCTTCAGGCGGTCCAGCTCGGCCTGATCGAGCGCAAACGCCGACGATTGAATCGTGGAAAGCCCCAGGGCGACCGAGGGGTCGTAGCCAATGTCCTGGAAAGAGAGGTCGAGGCGGTCGGCAAAACCAGCCGCATCCAAATTGGCGACCTCGGCCAAGGCGGCGTCGAGCGCAGCCTTCTCTGCACTGGCCTGGGGGCCGAGGCTCAGCGAAACGGGCGTGCCGGGCTCCAGTATGACGTCGCTGTCAGGGGTTGTGCCACTCGATCCCCCTTGGCACGCCAGGAGGAAGCCCAAACAACCTCCAAGACCCCAAACTCCCCTACGAATGCCGAAGGCGCGCGCCATGATCGCCAATCGGTAGCATGGCGCGTGCCAGCCGCCGAACGCGCGGGATGGGGAAACTCAGTACGGCGGCTCGCCGTTGAAGTTGCCGGGCGGATCGTAGTTGCAGACCCAGAACTGCCACTCGCCGCCGCCGAACGGTGAGTTCTGGGTGCACGTCGCGGCGGCGCAGCCGAGGCGCAGCGACTTCGCCCAGACGACCTGGGTGTAGTGGCCGCAAACGGCACCATCGGCGCAGCTGTTGCTGGCGTAGTCGTAGTCCTCCACCTCCGAGACCCAACTACCGACCACGTCGGCCGGGCTCGCCGTTCCGCTGGTCGCGTAGATGTTCTCGCCGTAGCCCGAGCCACTCGAGTGCTCGAACTTGCACTTCTCCGCATGCGACGTGGCTTGAGCCGCCACCGTCCCACTCCAAGCCAGCGCTGGCATGGGGCCGCCCGCTGGGGCCGGATCGACGCTCGCTCGCGCGTCGTTGTGGGCGGACAGCATCTCTTCCATCTCGGCAGGCGGCGTGTCGCCACCACCATCGGAGCCATCGTCTCCCGAACCCGAGCCCCCGGTGGCCGACGAATCGGTCGAATCGCCGGCGTCGTCATCGGTGGAACAGGCCACGAACACGGTGGCCAGGGCAGCAATACAGGTCGAATGCAGCAGGGTTCGCATCGAGGCCATGATGGGCCCATCAGACCTCCCCCGCGTTGGTGCGGCAAGGCGCCAATGTGCGTGCGGCTGTTTCGCCGCTAGTCAGCGGCCTTCGGCCGCGAGTCAGCTGCCTTCGGCCGCGATGCGGCGGCCCCACTCGAAGGCTTCCAGGCCGCTTCGCAGATCCTCGCGTCCCCCCTGGACCAACGAGGCCAAGCGCTTCCGCTGTTCTTCGTAGTAGCGCGCGGCCAGCGGCTCGCGACGTCGAAGTAGCCACGGGCCGAGTTCGAACAGCCGCTCCGGCTCGACCTCGAACTCCGCATAGGCGGGATCTGCCGGACCGCGCCCGAGCGCGAAGGCGCAGGTGACGAAGGCGCGGCCCGCTTCCTCGACGATGTTCTCGTCGAGCAGCCAGTGCCCTTCGCCGTAGGCCCACGCGCGCAGCTCGCCAAGCTGCCGGTTCGGTTGCACCAGCAAGCGCCGCACTCCCCGCAGCCGCTCGGGCGCCGCCCGGCACCAGCCGAGCAACGTTTCGCCGCCGAGCCCAGCCAGAACCAACGTGTCGACCGGAGCCGAGCCGAGACCTGCGAGACCATCGCCGAGGCGCAGCTCGATGCGATCAGCGACGCCGAGGCGCTCGAGTGTCTGCCGAGCCCGACGCAGCGGCTCCTCGTTCACGTCGACCCCGAGGCCTCGCTGCGCCAGCCCGCGCAACACCGCGTGGGAGAGGACGAGCGCATGGTCGGTGCCCACGTCGCCCAAGAGCTCACATGGCTCGATCAGCTCGAGAATCGACTCGAGCCGCGCGGACGGCTTGCGGATGCCGGAATCGGCCACGCGCCTACTTAGCGCGAAGCGTCCTCGAAATTCGAGCCAATTTCGCCTAATCTCTCGTCGAGATGCACGGAGGAAGTTTCGTCCAGGACCTCGCCGTGGTCCTGGGAGTCGCCGGTGTCACTGGCCTCCTGTTCCGCGCTTTGGCGCAGCCCAGCATCCTCGGCTACCTGCTGGCGGGTATCATCGTCGGTCCGGGGTTGCACTTGGTGCAGGAGGACCGCGTCCACCTGCTCTCCGAGTTCGGCGTGGTGCTCGTCATGTTCGCCGTCGGGCTCGAGTTCCGGGTGGCGAAGTTCGTGGAGGTCTTGCCCGTCTCGGGTGTGACCGGGTTGATCCAGATTGCTGCCTTGTTCGGCGCCGGTCTGACCGTGGCCACCGAGCTGGGCTGGAGCAAGAACGAGTCGCTGTTCTTGGGGGCGTGCATCTGCATTTCCTCGACCATGGTGGTCTCCAAGATCCTGGAGCAGCGGCCGGTTGCGGCCAGCGTGCGCCGCTTCTTGTTCGGTGTGCTGGTCCTTCAGGACGTCGCGGCCATCGCCCTGATCGCCGTGATGACCGCCGTGGCCAAGGGCACCGGCGCGTCGCTCTCCAGCGTGCTGGTCATCCTGGGCAAGCTCGTGCTCACCCTGACGCTGATGGTCGGCGCCGGCATGTTCGTGGTGCCACGCTTCGTCGGTGGGCTGGTGAAGACCAAGAGTGCCGAGACGCTGGTGGTCGGCGCCGTCGGCGCCTGCTTCGCCGTCGCCCTGCTGACCGAGAAGGTCGGCTATTCCGGCGCGCTCGGCGCCTTCATCGCCGGCATCCTGGTGGCCGAGTCGGGCCGCGGGCGCCAGGTCGAACACGCCATCTCGGCCATCCGTGACATGTTCGCGGCCGTCTTCTTCGTCTCGGTCGGCATGACCGTCGAATTCGGGGCGGCGCTCGACTCTCTGCCGATCGCGCTGCTCTTGGTCGGGGTCGTCTCGATCATGCAGCTGCTCTCGGTCAGCCTGGGCGGCATCCTCTCTGGCAGCGGCGTGCAGCGCTCGGTCACGGCCGGCCTCGCGCTCGGTCAGATTGGTGAGTTCGCCTTCATCCTGGCCAACATCGGGCAGACCGCCGGCGCCACCTCACCACGGCTGCAGTCGATCCTGGTGACGGTCACGGTGCTCACCACGCTCACGACCTCGCTGGCCATGCGTTTCCGCGAGCCCATCGTGACCGCCATCGATCACACCCTGCCCGGGCGCATGCGGCACCTGCTCTCGCTCTACGAGGTTTGGTTCGAGGAGCTGCGCGCCCGCCCCAGCAAAGGCGAAAAGTCCTTCTTCGCCAGTGGAGCCCGCGCCATTGCGCTCGATCTCCTCGGCATCGTCATCTGCCTGATCATCTGGCGCCTGTGGTCCAAGCAGATCGGCGTGTTCCTGGGCGACGTCTTCGGCCTGCCCAAGCGACGCGAGCGCGTCGCCGCCATCGTCGCCTCGGGCCTCGCGGTCACGCCTTTCGTGGCCGCTCTGGTGCTCACGGCGCGCAGCCTGACCCTCCGCGCCACCAAGCAGGTCTTCGGCGATGAAGTATCCCCGGCGGCTCAGGCCCTCCTGCGTACCGCTGTTGCCTTCCTGCTGCTGCTGCTGATCGGCCCCCCCATCGCCTTGTTGTTCCGCACGGGCCTGGGCATCCGCTCGGCTTGGCCCATCCTGCTGGTCGTCTTCTTGGTGGTCGGTGCCCTGGTTTGGCAGCGTGCCGGCAAGCTGGATCGGGACATCTTCTCGCATGGCGAGCGCCTGCTGCGGGCCATCGCCAAGCAAAGCCAGCCCGAGCGCAGCGGCCACTCGATTCCCCCTCCACCCATCGAATCGGATGGCACTCGCCCACCCATGGATTCGGTGGCGCAGATCGACATCCCGCGTAACTCCATTCTGCCGGGCCTGACGCACATGCTCGACATCACGCTGACCGAGACCTCGGCGGCGGTCGGCAAGACGCTCATCGACCTGCAACTGCGCACGGTCACGGGCGCATACGTGCTGGCGATCAAGAAGCCGGATCAGTCTTCCTCGATCCCGCGCGGCAACGAGCCTCTTCAGCCGGGCGACACGCTCGTGATCACCGGCTCGCACGAAGATCAGGACGCCGCGCTCGCCTACTTGCTGGATGGCCTGCGCCCCGAGTCGCTTCCCGAGGATCCGAGCGAGGACGAGCTCGAGGGAGCTCGCGCGCTACCCTCCGTCCGGCCGCCCCGAGTCGAACCCAGCTGATGTCCCCCGTCGTTCCCCTCCCCGCCCTCTCCCGCGTGCATCGGCAGCTCGCCGAGTTGGCCGAGAGCGCGCTGTTCGTGGGGTCGACGACCTGGCCGCTGCTCTGGCCCGAGAGCCCTGCGCCAGCAAGCGCAGGCGCCTCGGCCATCCGCCTCACCTGGGATGTCTCCACCGACTTCGGCTACGCCGCCCTGCTGGGTCGCCTCGACGAGCTCGGCGTCCGGCGGCCCCACGCGCGCGCGCCGTGGAACGAACGCCGCCTCGACGACATCACCATCGTCATCGAGCCCCCCGTCCCGACCCTGCTCGGCTTCAGCAGCCAGTGGCACCGGAGCGCGCTCGCGCGCCCGGCACTTTCGGAGACCGAGTCCGGTTCCCTCCGTTGTGCCGATCGGGCGCACTACCTGGCGCTACGACTCGAAGAGCTTCACCGCTGCGACCTCGGTACGCCCGAAGGCACACCGCGTCAGCCGGAAGGCGAGGCCCTCTGGCGTGAACTCGTGACCTGCCTCTCCCTCGACGGGGCCTGGAACGACGAGCTCGGTCGCGCGCCCTCCCAGCTGCAAGACTTCGTCGCCTCCGAGCTCGCACGCCTCGCTGGAGAGCCCGACTTCGCCACCCAGCTGCGCCGAGAACTCTCGCCTGGAGCCGCGCTGAATCCCGCTTGGGCGCGCGCCAACACGCTGGTCCGGCACTGGTCGGAGCGGGCCGCCGCATTGACCGCGCCCAGCCCCGAACCTCCGGCCGTCTCCGACGAAGCGCCCGAGGTTTCACTTCGGGGACCCGAAGTGTGGCGGCCGCGGTCCGGCGCGATCCGAGCGGTGGCCTACGATCCTCGGAACCAGTGGCTGACCGTCGAGTTCGGCCGGGGGGCGGTCTACACCTACCTGGATGTGCCACCGCTGGTCTTCGGCGCCTGGAAAAACGCCGTTTCGCCCGGGCTCTACCACGGCGACTACGTTCGTGACCGTTACGACTTCCGCCGAGTCCGCTGAGAGCAGAAGCCCCTTCGGAACCTTCCCTCGCCCGCGACAGCTTCACGTTACTTCACGGTGCCGAGTGCAGCCGCTCAACAAGAGCCCAGCACTATCGGCATTGTCATGATTCTCCAGGCACTGCTCCCACTGTTCGCCGCGCTATGGGGCGACCAGGCGACGGCCGTCCCCGCGCCCCCCATCCCCGCGCCGCCCAGGAACTCCAGTCGTCCCCGGCTCGGCGCTCCCTACTCCCCCTCCGCCTACCAAGCCGCCAACGCCCAGCCCGTGGGCGGGGCCGCCACCTTGGACTGGGCCAAGCTGGGCTGAGACTGCGGGTCGCGCCGAGCCCTTCGCGTCAGGGGAGACCTTCGGCATTCTCCATCCCTGGTGGCCCGCGCCTACTCGACCCTCCTTACTTCGCCGGTTTCCATGGCCGACTTCGTGGCGCGGCTGGCGTTCTTCGCCGTCGCGCCATTCATGATCGTCGGTGCCGCGCTGCTGTTCCCCGTGTGGGGCGCAATCGCCGACGTGGCGCTCGTTCTTTCGGTCTTCTTGTTCGCACCCACCGTGCGTCGCTGGAGCGCGCGCAACGGTCTCCTGAACAAGGTCATGTCCCACGCGCTCGAGTTCGAGCGCTTCTACGCCGAAAAGCTGCCGCGCCCCTTCTGGTACTACGCGCTCTACCCGCTGCTGTTCCCCTACTGGCTGCTCAACGGCCAAGCGCGACGCGAGTTCCTGCTCTTTCGTAGCTACACGCTGGTCGCGGTGCTCGTGCTCTTGGCCTCGCTGAGCTGGCAGTACTACCGCTACTGGCAGCCGGAGCTGAGCCCGCTGCACTTCCTGCCAAGCGTGGCGCTGGCGCTCTTGGTGGAGCTGCTGCTCGTGCTGGCCTTGCTCATGCCCATCGCCACCACGGTCGTCTGGTACCACGCCAGCTTCCGTCGCCGCCGGCTCGTCGCGGTGCTGCTGGTGGCCCTGGCTTCCACTAGCCTCTCGCTCTGGCGCATCACCGATCGACGCGATCCCATCGTCTCGTTCTCGACCCGCCAACGCGCCCGCCTGCGCAGCGAAGCTGCCCCAGCGCGAGCGCACGACGTCCTGCTCCACGCCGCCGAGATCGCCTGGCGCAGCGGTGGCC
>DATIDO010000714.1:0-4708 GCA_035456245.1 Polyangiaceae bacterium | reverse complement strand
CTCGTCTCGTGGGCCGACGTCGTGCTCGGCGAGCGGCACGGACCAGGCCGAGCGCAGGCGCGCCACGATGCGGGGCGCGGGAGGCTCGCCCTGCGCGGGCGCAGTGACAGGCGAGAGAACCTCGATCTCGATCGGCACCCGATGGGAGACAGCCAGCTGTCGCACCACGAGTCGACCGACCGCGGTCCCGCGGATACGGCTGATACGAACGTCCCCCTCGACCCGGCCAGCGCGGGGATCGAGGCGCTGCTGCGACAGTTCATCGAGCGAGTCGAGCTCGAAGCGCGCGTCGGAGAGGGTGCGCTTTCGCTCGGGTGAGACGGCGGCACCCAGTTCGAGCCAGTTCTGCGCGGCTTGCGTCTGGGCGGCGTCGGGAGCGCCGTCGGGGCCGAGAACGGATAGCTCGGAGAGGTGAAAGGTGATGGTGCCGCGTGTCTTGGGCAGCTGTTCGAAGTCGACTTGGAACGCGCCGCCCAGTGGCCCGAGCCCGAGCGTAGGCGTCGCCTCGCGCGCCGGCAGGCGGAGTTCCAAATGTCCGCGGGACTCCACGTCGTAGACGAGCGCGGTCGAGGGGCGCGCCGCGGTGGGCTGGGTGGTCGGGCGCTGCCACGGCTCGGTGGGCTCGGGCGCAGCAGTCTTCTCGCCGCAAGCCCAGAGCCCCAGGCTCAGCAAGAGCGCCACGATACGCAGACGGTCGTGCATGCAGGCGCGAGCCAATCAGTAAAACCCGCCGATGGCGAGGCCCCAGTTGAAGTAGTCGCGCGCCGCGTCGAAGCTGGTGCGCAGCCGCCAAACGTAGCTGTTCGGCCAGGCGCCGAAGACGTTCCAGGCGCCGAGCCGCACGTCGAAGCCGGTCGTGGCGTGGAGGCGAGCGCCCGCCTCGTTGCTGGCGAAGCGAGTGGGCTCCAGGTAGGTGCCAGCGCGGACGATGAGCCAGTAGGGGATGACCTCGCTCTCGACGCCCAGCCGCGGCGAGACGGTGACCTCTTGGCCCGAGCGGTTCACGATGCGCTCGAAGAACGACTCGATGCCGACCGCATTTTCGACCGGTCCGTCGAGGAACACCGCCGTCGAAATGAGCAGGTAGTGCCGGTTCATCGCCGCGAACCTCTCACCGAGGAGCGCCCGCGTCTCGCGTTCGACACGCGCCAGCTCGGCGAGATCGCGCGCCCGCTCGTCACGCAGACGGGCGTCGAGCGCGTTCAGGCGCGCGTGGCGTGTGCGCGAGTTGGGATCGGGTTGAGCGTGGGCGTGGTCCCGCTCGCGCTGTCGCTCGCGTTCGCGCTCGGCCAGTCGTTCGCGCAGCGGGCGCGTCAGATCGGCGGGATCGATCCACTCGGGATTGAAGGTGCGGCCCGCTCGATAGGCCGCGCCCGCGCCCAGCTGCCAGGGGGAGGTGACACGGCTGGGCAGGTAGAGCGGCGAGTCGGAGTCGGGGTAGAGAACGTTGCCCGCGCCCGATTGGTTCGCGACGCCCGACTCCAGCGGCGCACGGAAGGAGAGGCCGAGGCGATAGTTCTGGCCGTTGGGACGGAAGAGCGCGCCGAGCTCCGGTGCGACGCCGAAGCTTTGGAACAGCGAGCCGCCGGCTTGCACCTGCGAGTTCGTGTTGAACACGTTCATCGAACCGAGCCGCGCGCCGAGGCCGACCAACAGCTGGCCGTCGTAGAAGGCGCGTGCCAGCTGCACGTCGTAGACGGCCAGGGTCGTGCGCAGCTTGTCGGACGAGTCTTGCGACGACTCGAGGCCGTACTGCTGAACCGAACCGGCTCCACCGATACCCCAGGGCCCGAGCTGCAGGTTGCCCGACAGCTCGAAGAACACGAAGCCGTCTTGGGCCGTCGCGGGAAGGTTGGTGTGTGACTTGCCGGTGTTGAAGAAGTCGGTGCCGGTGATCGTGCCGGGGAAGGTGAAGCCGACGCCGATGTCGTAGTCGACGTGATCGCGGCCGTAGTCGGGACGCACCGCAGGGGCGGCCGGGTTCTGGGTGTTGCCTTCGACGAACTCGCCCACCGCGACGTAGGCGCCGGCCAAGCCAATGACCCGCGTGCTGGCGAGCACCGGCCCCTGGTAGGTGTCGATCGCGTAGTCGTTGGTGGTGATGGGGGCGCCGTCGGGCCCGAGCTGGGCGCGGGCGAGCCGAGGCACGAGGGCGCTGCACATCAGCCCCCAGATCGCCCAGCCCCGTCCTTGCACGGAGTGCATTCGGCTTGGCCCTCGACCGAAAATCAAGGTGGGGAGGCGCTCCGCGAGCAGGCTGGGCTACGGCGTCGGTTGCGCGGCTCGCGTTCGAGGCCTGGGCGGAGGCCGCGGGGCCGCGTCGTGGGGGCACGGCTACGGCCAGCGCAGCCGCTGGAGCCCCTTCGAGCTCCAGCGGGCGAGAGCGCGCCGTCAGTCGGCCAGGCGCTTGTATTCGCGGTCGGCGTCGAGGGCGAGGCGCGTCGTCGTGGCGTTGCGATTGATGGTCACCTGCGACACCTTGCGATCGGTCGGCCCCGAGGTCGCCGACGGGAGGTTGTAGGGTGCTACGCCTCCGTCGTTCTCGGTCGTGGTGGGCGGCTCCCCATCGCTGACGGCCGCGGTGTAGCGCTGGCTTCGGGTCGCGATGTCGGTGCGGTACTTGTAGGCCGGGTCGGCCGGCAGCAGGTTGAAGCTGGCGGTCGGGTGCCCCGACACGAGCGAGAAGTACTCCACCAGGGAGCCATCGTAGTGAACCGTCGGGTAGCCCAGGATCACGCGGGCCGCGAAGCCGTTCACCTGCACCTCGAAGTTCGTGCGGCACTGCGAGACAATCACCGTGTCTTCGGCGTCCTCGGGCGTGTAGCCGGCGTTGCTGAAGAGGGTCACCAAGGCGGTCTTCGACTTGTACTTCCAGTTTCCTCCGCCGACGTCCTCGGTCAGGGCGGCCCAGGGGAAGCTGACGGCGCCCTTCACGTGACCTTCCTGCAGGACGTAGGTCTTGGCCTGTCCAGTAGCGTCGTTGCTCGGCGCGCCGGTCGAGTCCCAGGCGGTGGTGATGAACTGGCCCGGGTGCGTGCCGTTGAACGAGCCAGTGGCCGTCCGCGTGAACTGCGGGGTCGGGCGGGCATCGATGATGAACTGTTTGTCGAAGCCCTCGATCACGTCGCTGGCTGCCAGCTCGTCGTCGACGATGCTCTGGAAGTCCTCGAGCGGGACGGTGAGGCTGGTGTTGTCTTGGCGCAGCTCCTTCACGGAGAAGCCGTCGTTCGAGAGCGAACCGGTCTCGACCTTCCCCGGCACCAGCGTCGACGTGTAGTTCTGAGCCAGCGTGCCGTTGACGATGGCCAGGTGGTTCAGATCCGCGCCCCAGTACTGCAGCCAATAGACGGCGCGGCCCAGATCCTGGAAGAACGCACCGTTGGCGGAGGTTCCACCAGCGGCGAAGACGACGAAGTCCCTGGACAGATCGATGCCGTAGTCGGCCAGCCAGGCGTCGGTGGTTTCACCGCTGGCTTGGTAGCGAGCCGACGCCGAGACGAGGCCGGTGTCGCGTGTCTCGTTGAAGCGGAACGCGCTCAGCTCGTAGACGTAGACGCGGCTCGCCGGCGTGGACGGGACGTAGTCTTCCGTGCTTTCTGCCGAGCCCCGGTTCGCGGGCGTCAGCTGCAGGACGACGAGGCGCGCCGTAGCGCTCAGGTGTGCGGGGCGTCCGTTGGGGGCCGCGTTGGTGCCAGCGGAATCGGCCGTGGCCCAGTTGGTCGCGTAGGTCGCCAGCGTGGCGGCGTCGATCAGACCCCAGCGGTTGTGCGTGTAGTTCTCGGCAGACTCGTTGGTGAGCTGCGCAGGGGAGTGAGCGGGCGGAAGGCTGGCGGTTTCGCCGCCCTGGCCACCGCCGCCCAAATCGGCGCCACCGGTCGCGTCCTTGCCGCCGGTGCCGTAGGCCCCGCCGCTGCTGGAGCCACCGCTGCCCGCGGCGCCGCCGGTGTCCTCGGACGAACCATCGTCGGAGCAGGCGGATGTCAGCAAGGCGATGCCGAGCGCCAAGGTGGGGAGCCAAGCGTGTAGTCGTAGTCTCTTCATGGAAATGGTCCTCGTGGGTCGTGCGAGCGGCGCAGGCCGCTCAGTCGGAACAGCCCGAACCGCCGTCGCCCGCACCCGGCAGCGCCGGTGGCGAAGCGAGGTAGGCGCGATCGTTCTTCGGCACGGCGTCACTGCTCGTGGCGTAGGGATCGAAGACGAGGGGACGGACCCCCTCGTTCGACCCGGCCCAGGTGGCGACTTCCGCCTCCGAATCGGTGCGCCAGGGGCTATCCGTCGGCAGCGAGCGGAGCGCCGGATCCGGATGGGAAGCGTTCAGCGAACCCCACTCGGCGAAGCCTCCCGCATACCAACGAGTGGGAAGGCCGACGACGCCCAGCAGTACGAAGGTGGCCACCGCGCCGGCGCCACTGTCGGCGTCGTAGACGAGAGTCTCGCTGTCGGGGTCGAGGCCCAGACTGGCGAGCGCTGCGTCCAGCTCCGATAGGCTGCGCACCCGGGCCTCGCCAGGCTGCAGCAGCTCGGTGAGTGGCAAGTGCTGGGCCGAGGGGATGCGGCCAGCGTAGGTGGTGGTGCAGAGGGGCGGCCCCGCCAAGCAAGATGAGTCGGTCGGGACCGTCGAGGGTACGGTGCCGTCGAACTCGGTCTGGGGCCGCACGTCGACGAGGTCGTGCGTCGCTGGATCGGCTGCGACGACTTCGCCGACGTG
>DATIDO010000713.1:0-10639 GCA_035456245.1 Polyangiaceae bacterium | reverse complement strand
CGCGACACCCTACTTCTACAAGAGGACGATCTGGGCGCCACGCACGGCAGCCCCTGGCTCTACGACAGCGCCGTGCCCATCGTGCTCCTGGGCGCCGGAGTACCAGCCGGCCGCGTCGATCGCCCCGTGTCGGTGAGCTCGCTCGCCGGGACAGTGGCTCGACTGGTCGCCGTCGCGCCCCCCGCAGCCTCGTCGCCCCAGCTGCTCGACGAAGCGCTCGCCCCCTGAGCCGGTCGGACCCTACACAGGCCCGGCCCACGCCCGCAGAAAGCGCCGCCCGGGTCCGGTTGACCGCCGCCGAGCCTCCGGGCTACGGGCTCCGCCCGGAAAGCCCGTTCAGGGTTCAATCCACGAGGACACGGCATTGACGAAGAAGCAGGGTGAAAAGCCCCCGAGCAAGCAGACCGCAGGCAAAGGTGCGGGGGGCTCGGGACGCGGCAAGGGCCAGGGGCCCGATCCGTTCGAGCAAGCCAGCGGCGAACCAGCGCCACTCCACGACGTCACCCGCTCGCGCTACCTGAACTACGCGCTCTCGGTCATCACCAGCCGAGCCCTGCCCGACGTGCGCGACGGCCTCAAGCCGGTCCAGCGCCGCATCCTCTACACGATGTTCCAGCAGCGGCTGATGGCGGAAGCCAAGCACCGCAAGTGCGCGAAGGTCGTGGGTGACGTGATGGGTAACTACCACCCACACGGCGACTCATCGATTTACGATGCATTGGTCCGCCTGGCGCAGCCGTTCTCGCTGCGCGTCCCCCTGGTGGACGGCTCGGGCAACTTCGGCTCGCTCGACGGCGATGCAGCGGCGGCCATGCGCTACACCGAGTGCCGGCTCACGCCGTCGGCGGCGCCGCTGCTCGAGGAGCTGACCCAAGAGACGGTCACCTTCCGCCCCAACTACGACGGCACCCGCGAAGAGCCGGTGGTCCTGCCGGCCAAGCTGCCACACCTGCTGATCAACGGCGCGACCGGCATCGCCGTCGGCATGGCCACCAACATCCCGCCTCACAACCCCGAGGAGGTGTGCCAGGCCAGCATCCGCCTGCTCGACGCACTGCTCGAGGACCGTGAGCTGTCCACCCGCGAGCTGTGCCGGACCGTGAAAGGGCCGGATTTCCCCACCGGAGGCCAGATTGTCTCGAGCCCCGAGGAGATCAAGAGCGTCTACGAGACCGGCCAAGGCACCATCAAGGTGCGTGCCACCTGGGAGCTGGAGCAGAACAAGAAGGGCGACGTGCTGGTCATCACCAGCGTCCCCTACACCGTCAACAAGTCCACGCTCGTCGAGCGCCTGGCCGACGTCGTCACCTCGCGCAAAATGCCGCTCTTGGTCGACGTGCGCGACGTGTCGGCAGACGACGTGCGCATCGAGCTGGAGCTGAAGCCGGGCAGCGATCCGCAGAAAGTGCTGGCGTACCTCTACAAGACCACGCCGCTGCAGACGAACTTCTCGGTGAACCTGACCTGCCTGGTGCCGACCGAGAACCCCGAGGTGGGTCGGCCCGAGCGGCTCGACCTGCACGCCTTGCTCTGGCACTTCCTGCACTTCCGCCTGGAGGTGGTGACCAAGCGCCTGGAGTACGAGGGACGCTCTCTCGCCAAGCGCATCCACATCCTGGAGGGCTTCGAGACCATCTTCGACGCGCTCGACGAGGTGCTGAAGATCATCCGCGCGAGCGAGGGCAAGGCCGATGCGGCCCAGAAGCTGATGAAGCGCTTCTCGCTCGACGCCGAGCAGACCGAGGCGATCCTGGAGCTGAAGCTCTATCGTTTGGCTCGTCTGGAGATCAACGTCATCCAGAAAGAGTTGAAGGAGAAGCGCACCCGCAAGCGCGAGATCGAGAAGCTCTTGGCCGAGAAATCCGGCCGCGGGCGCTGGGCCATCGTCAAGCTCGAGCTGGAAGAGGTCTCCGTCGCGCTGCGCACGGCCGCCGGTAAGCGCCGCACCTCCATCTCGTCCATCGAGGACGAACCCGAGTTCAGCGCGGAGGATTTGATCGTCGAGGAGGACGCTCACGTCCTGATCACCGCCGACGGTTGGTTGAAGCGGCAGCGTGAGATCAAGGATCCGCAGCAGACGCGCCTGCGCGAGGGCGACAGCGTGCTGGCCTGCGTGGCCGGCTCCACCCGCGCCACGGTCGTGTTCTTCTCCAACCTCGGGACGGCCTACACCGCCCGCATCGCCGACGTCCCCGCCACCACGGGCTACGGCGAGCCGATCCAGAAGCTCTTCAAGACCAAGGACGGCGAGCGCATCATCGCCGCCTACTCCTTGGACAAGCGGCTCACCGGCGACCTCACCGAGGTCGAAGGCTACTTCCCGGAGACGTTCGGCTTCGCCGCCGCGACGGACGGCCAAGCCGTCACCTTCGGCCTGCTGGCGCTGGCCGAGCCTTCCACCAAGGCCGGACGTCGCTACATCAAGCTGAACGAGGGCCAAGAGGTCGTCGTGGCGCAGACCGTCACCGGCGACGAGATCGTGTTGTGCGCGACGGCCGACCGCCGCGCGCTGGCCTGCAAGCTCGAAGAGGTGAGCTATGTGGCCTCGGCTGCCCGTGGCGTCGCGCTGATCAAGCTGGGGCCCGGTGACCGCCTGGTGGCGGCCAAGGCGCAGCTGGGCAAGAAGGGCACGCTGCGCGTGACCACCTCGCTCGGCGGCGAGCAGCAGATCGACGCCGAGAAGTTCCCGGTCGGCTCCCGCGCGCTGCGCGGCGGCGAGGTGGGGAAGCGCGGCAAGCTGGTGCAGATGATCGCGGAGCCCGTAACGGCGCCGCCGGCGTTCGAGAACAAGGCTGGTTGAGGCGAGGTCGACGATGGCGAACAACTACAGCGCGGAAGACATCACCGTACTCGAGGGCCTGGAGCCGGTGCGCAAGCGCCCCGGCATGTACATCGGCGGCGTCGGCTCGTCCGGCCTGCACCACCTGGTGTGGGAGATCGTCGACAACTCCGTGGACGAGGCCATGAACGGCCACGCCAGCGAGATCCACGTCACCCTGCACAAGGACGGACGCTCGATCACGGTGTCCGACAACGGCCGAGGTATCCCGGTCGATCTGCACCCCAAGCTGAAGAAGTCGGCGGTCGAGATCGTCTACACGACGCTCCACGCCGGCGGAAAGTTCGAAGGCCAGAACTACAAGACCTCCGGCGGTCTGCACGGCGTCGGCGCCTCGGTGGTGAACGCGCTGTCGACCAAGGTGTCGGTGCGCGTGAAGCGCGAGGGCTTCGAGTGGGGCATCGACTTCGCGCGCGGCGTGCCCGAGGGCAAGCTGCAGAAGCTCAAGCCCGCCAAGGGCACCGGCACCAGCGTCTATTTCCACCCCGATCCGACCATCTTCCCGCGGACCGACTTCAACGCCGACACCATCCGCGAGCGCCTGGAGATGGCGAGCTTCCTCCACCGCGGGGTAGCCATCACCTTCGTCGACGAGCCCTCGGGCAAGACCGACTCGTTCCGTCACCAGAACGGCATCGGCGACTACGTCCAGCGGCTGCGCGACGAGCGCCAGGCGAAGCAGGTCCACGAGGGCTATTTCACCCTGGAGAAGGACGCCGAGATCGGCGTGCACGTGGCCTTCCTGTGGACCGAGTCCACGGACGAGTACGTGAAGAGCTTCGTGAACGGCATCCCCACGCCGTCCGGCGGCACGCACGAGAACGGCCTGCGCTCGGGCATGGGCAAGGCGCTGCGCAACTTCATGGACACCCACAAGTTGGTGCCGCGCGGCCTCAACATCTCGACCGAGGACCTGCGTGAAGGTCTGGTCGGCGTGCTCAGCACGTTCGTGGCCGAGCCGCAGTTCCAAGGTCAGACGAAGGACCGCCTGAACAACCCGGAGGTGCAGGCCCAGGTCGATGGCGCGGTCCGCCCGGCCTTCGAGCAGTGGCTGCACACCAACCGCTCGGTCGCCGAGCAGATCGTGACGCGCATCGTGCTCTCGGCGCGAGCACGCGAAGCCTCGCGCGCCGCCTCGGCCTCGGTCTCGCGAAAGACCGCCACCAGCGGCCGGCTGACCTTGCCCGGCAAGCTGAGCGACTGCACCCAGTCGGATCGCCGCCACACCGAGCTGTTCATCGTGGAGGGCGACTCCGCAGGTGGCTCGGCCAAGCAGGGCCGCGACCGCACCCGCCAGGCCATCCTGCCGCTGCGCGGCAAGGTGCTGAACACCGAGAGCCTCGCCCTGGGCAAAGTGCTGGAGAATCGCGAGCTGGCCGATCTGGTGACCGCGCTGGGCTGCGGCATCCAGAAGACCTTCGATCTCTCCAAGCTCCGCTACGAGCGCATCATCCTGCTGGCCGATGCAGACTCGGACGGGCACCACATCACCACGCTCCTGCTGACCTTCTTCTACCGGCACATGCCGGAGCTGATCCGTGAAGGTCGCGTGTACGTCGCCGTGCCGCCGCTCTATCGCATCGACATCGGCAACGACACCTACTGGGCCGCCGACGACGAAGATCGAGTGCGCATCCTGAAGGACAAGAAGACGGGGAACCGCAAGGCGGACATCACCCGCTTCAAGGGTCTGGGCGAGATGATGCCCAAGACGCTTTGGGAGACCACGCTCGACCCGCGGCAGCGGCGCCTGCTACGCATCGAGGTGCAGGACGGTCTGGAGACGGACCGGGTAATCAGCGACCTGATGGGCAAGGATGCGTCCGCCCGCTTCCACTTCATCATGGAACGGGCCGAGCAGGCCGAGGCCCTCGACGTCTGAGGCGCGTTCCCGAGCGCCTCTCGAGCTGCCCCCGCCCCGAAATTCGCCCCTGGGGCGGGCAACCCCGCGCAAATCGCCAGGAATTTCCCAGGTCGACTTGAGACGCGGGCAGCCTTGGGCTAACGCCGTGCCTCGCGGGACCACCCACCCCCCTTTTCGTCACACGTTTCCCTGATGTTCGCTCTCTCCAGCCCGCCGAAGCGCCGTCTCGCTCGCTTCAGCCCGCGAGTACCCGGGACACGACGCGTTCGCTGGACGGCGGCGCTGCTCTGTCTGGTGTTGGTGTGGAGCGCGCTGGTCGGCACGGCCCTGGCGCAGACGACTCCGGCACCTGCGCAGCCCGCTCCTGCTCAGCCGGCGCCTGCTCAGCCAGCTCCTGCGCAGCCGGCACCCGCTTCACCCCAACCGGGCACGGATGCCCCGGCCGACGCGCCCGCCGACGGCGATGCCCCGGCCGATCCGAACGCCGATCCGAACGCCCCCCCGGCCAGCGACGATCCGGATCAAGTAGCGCTGCCACGTCTGCCCGACACGGACATGGAGGCCGCCCAAGGCCTGCCCGTGCAGGTGATCGAGATCACCGGCCTGCGGCGAATCGCGCCTACGGACGTGCAGGGCTACATGAAGCTGAAGGCCGGCCTGCCCTTCGACGCAGGCGATCTGCGCCGCGACGTGCGCGCCATCTGGCGCTCGGGCTCCTTCGAAGATTTGGAGGTCGACCTACGCGTCACCTCGGCCGGTGTTTCGCTGCGTTTGCACGTGAAGGAGCGCGCCACGGTCAGCGCGCTGGAGTTCGACGGCAACGAGGAAATCGACGACGACGATCTGACCGAAGCCCTCGAGGTGAAGGTCGACTCGGTGCTGAGCCGCCCTGCGCTCGGCCGCGCGGTTCAGAAGATCCGCGACATGTACGCGGAGAAGGGCTACTTCCTCGCCGAGGCCCGCTTCGAGATCGTCCAGGGGCGCAACAACACGGTGACCGTCAAGTTCATCGTGAAGGAGAACACCCAGGTCACGGTCAAGCGTGTCACCTTCATCGGTAACCGTGGCATCTCCACGGCCGAGCTGAAGGGCCTGATGCTCACCGGCAACCCCGGCATCATGGGCTTCGGCTCTGGCGGCCCGTTCCGCCAGGACATGTTCGAGCGCGACATCGCGATGATCAGCGCGACGTACTACGACCGGGGTTACCTCCAGGTCAGCGTCAGCACGCCGCGCGTCATGCTCACTCCCGACAAGAGTGGCATCGAGGTGTCGATCACCATCGACGAAGGTCCGCGCTTCAAGATCCGCCAGCTGCGCGTGTTCGAGATGGGCCCCGACGGCCAGGAGGTCGAGCCGATTGGCGGCCGCCGCGCCCTGCGCCTGATGGTGCGCGCCGAGTCGGGCGACTATTTCAACCGCGCCCAGCTGCTCGAGGACATCGGCCTGATCCGTTCGCTCTACCGGGATGAGGGCTACGCCAACGTCCTGGCCGAGCCGCAGACACAGGTGGACGCCATGACGCGCGAGGTCGACGTGGTCATCCCCGTCGTCCGCGGCCCCGTCGTCTACTTCGAGCGCATCGAGATGCGCGGCAACCCCAAGACGCGCGACCGGGTGATCCGGCGTGAACTCGAGATCGTCGAAGGTCAGCGCTACAGCGAAACGGGCATCAACCGCTCGCGCGCGCGCGTCACGGCGCTCGGCTTCTTCGAGCGCGTCGACATCTCCACCGAGCAAGGCTCGGCCCCCGATCGGCTCACCGTCTACGTGGACGTGACCGAGAAGCCTACCGGCACCTTCCAGGTCGGCGCCGGCTTCTCCTCGATCGAAAACTTCATCGCCACCGCGCAGGTCCAACAGGCCAACCTGTTCGGCAACGGCCAGAACATCTCGTTGCAGGCGCAGATCTCCGGCATTCGCCAGTTGATCAACCTGCGCTTCGTCGAGCCGTACTTCCTGGAGAGCCGCTTCAGCGCCAGTATCGACCTGTTCGATCAGCTGCGCGCCTACACGGACTTCACCCAGCGCAGCCGAGGTGGCGCGCTGACCTTCGGCTACCCGCTGGTGGTGCCGACCGTGAACGTGGCCCTGACCTATTCGGCCACCCTCGACGAGGTCTCGACCGGCAACAACTCGACGCTGCTGGGCGGCACGACCAACCGCGTCAGCGCCTTCAACCAGCTGCCGCTCGCCAACCTGTTCCAGTACGGCGTCACCTCCAGCATCCGTCCGTCGATCAGCTTCGACACGCGAGACAACCGCCTCTTCCCGACCTCGGGCGTGTACCTGAACCTCTCGACCGAGCTCGCCACCAAGGTGCTGGCCTCGGAGAACGAGTTCATCCGCAACAAGTGGACCGGCCGCTTCTACGTGCCGATTTGGAAGGGCCTGGTGTTCAAGATGAACACCGAGGCGGGCATGGTCACCAGCCCGAACCCTGCCGGCGTGCCGATTTTCGCCCGCTTCTTCCTCGGCGGCATCCTCGACTTGCGCGGCTTCCTGTTCCGCTCCGTCGGCCCGCGCATGCCCCTGACTCAGAGCACCGATCCGAACAGCGCGCCCATCACCAACGGCGCGAACATCGGCGGTAACTTGATGTACTACCAGAACGTCGAGCTCGAGTTCCCGATCTTCGACGCCGTGGGCCTCAAGGCGGTGCTGTTCACCGACTTGGGTAACGCTTGGAACTTGGAAGGCAACTACTGCGACGCAGCCGGTGGCGCCACCATGTACCCCGAGGTGAGCCCCTGCTTCAGCATCGACTCGCTCTTGGCAGTGCGCACCTCGTGGGGCTTCGGCTTGCGTTGGTTCTCGCCGCTCGGCCCGCTGCGTTTCGAGTGGGGCTTCCCGTTCAAGCCGCTGCCCTACGAAGAGTCGAATCGCTTCGAGTTCACCATCGGTAACTTCTTCTGATGGCCGTGGGGGTGCCGAACCGCACCCCGCGCCCCGCCCCTGGCGGGGACCGACCCTGCTGCTCGGCTCGCTTCTGCGCGCTCTCTCGCTCGTTGGAGCGTCGAGGCGCTTCGCCTCGCGACGAACCGCACGTCGCCCTAAGCTCGCTCCGTGGCGGCTGAGCGCGACGGCAATCGAGGGCCTGGCCCGTCGCGGGAAATCCCGCCGACGGAGTCGTTCCGCCCTACCGATCCCCACGCCCCGACGATGGCCGGTGCCGCCCTGGCCACGCGCAGTTGGTCGGAGGCCGCCGAAGCAGAGCTACTGGGGACGGCGGCCGAGCTGACAGAGCCCGAACTCTCCAAGCCCGAGCCGTCGAGTGCAGCCCTGTCTGGTGATCCGGCTGAGGCTGGCATCAGCGCCTCGAATCCTCGCGGAGCCCTCTCCAGTCGGCTCGATCACGAGGCCTCACGCCCCGCTCGCGTCTCGGATCCCGCACTCGCCCGCGACACCGATCCGTCCCCACCTCCCTCCCTGCTGCCGGACGGCGACGCCATCCGGTCGACCGTGGTGTCGGCCTCGGATCCCCGCGCCCTGGCGGCGCAGGCCGCCCGTGAGCTCGAGAGCGACGAGCTGGACACACCTCGCCGCTCTCGCGGCGTCATCTCGAACCCGCGTTCGACCCAGACCGAGCAGAGGCTGGAGGATCTCGAGGAGCGCGTGCGAGCACTCGACGCCCGACTCCGCCTCACCCACAAGTCGCTGACGTTGGTGGCGCGCATCTCGGGTGCGCTGGCGCTCTTGCTCCTGGCGAGCTGGCTAGCCTGGCTGCTGCGCTGATCCGACCGTCGGAGGCCCGCCCTGCGCCCTCGTGCACGAACTCTGCTGGCAACCGGCCACGGGGCCCTCGAGCACCCCGAATGCCCACCCACAACGCACTGAATTCATTGATGAATTCAGTGCGTTAAAACCCGCTCCAAGGGTTGTCAGGGGGGGGGTTGTCCGGTAGCCATCGAAGGAAGCTCTCATGGCCGACGAACCCAACCTCCCGCCCGCCGAGTCCTCCGAACCGTCGAGCAGCGGGAACCCCGAGCTCCAGCCCGTCAGCATCCAGGAAGAGATGCGCACGTCCTACCTCGATTACGCGATGAGCGTGATCATCGGACGCGCCATCCCCGACGCGCGCGACGGCCTCAAGCCGGTCCATCGCCGCATCCTGTTCGCGATGCGAGAGCTGAACCTTTCGCCGGGCACCTCGTTCCGCAAGTGCGCACTCGTCGTCGGCGACGTGCTGGGTAAGTACCACCCGCACGGCGACGCCAGCGTCTACGACGCGCTCGTACGCATGGCGCAGGACTTCGCCATGCGGCACATGCTGGTGGAAGGCCAAGGCAACTTCGGCTCGGTCGATGGCGACTCGGCAGCTGCCTACCGTTACACCGAGTGTCGACTGGCGAAGCTGAGCATGGACCTGCTCGCGGACATCGACCGCGACACCGTCGATTTCGGCCCGAACTTCGACGAGTCCCGCGACGAGCCGTTGGTCCTGCCCGCTCGCTTCCCTCACCTCCTGGTCAACGGCTCCGGCGGTATCGCCGTGGGCATGGCCACCAACATCCCTCCGCACAACCTGCGCGAGGTGATCGACGCCACGATCCACCTGATCGAGCAGCCCAACGCCACGGTCGAAGACCTGATGCAGTTCGTGCAGGGCCCCGATTTCCCGACGGGCGCCGTCGTCTACGGACGCGCCGGCATCCACCAGGCCTACACCACCGGCCGCGGCTCCGTGGTGATGCGCGCGCGTTCCGAGGTGGAGAAGGTCTCCGGCAGCGAGCGCGAGCAGCTCGTCTTCACCGAGATCCCCTACCAGGTGAACAAGGCGCGCCTGGCCGCCAAGATCGGCGAGCTGATCCGCGACAAGCGCGTCGAAGGCATCCGCGAGGTGCGCGACGAGAGCGATCGCGACGGCATGCGCCTGGTCGTGGAGCTGAAGAAGGACGTCTTCCCGCAGGTGGTGCTGAACCAGCTGTTCCGCCTCACCGATCTGCAGTCGACCTTCGGCATCATCAACCTGTCGATCGTCCACGGTCGCCCGGCCATCCTCACGCTCAAGGAGACGCTCGAGATTTTCGTCGAGCATCGTCGCGAGGTGGTCAGCCGCCGTACCCGCTTCGATCTGTCTCGCGCCGAGGGCGCACGCGAGATCATCGAAGGCCTGGGCATGGCCATCACCGAGGTGGACTTGGTCATCTCGACCATCCGCAACTCGCCTGATCCCGAAACGGCCAAGGAGCGCTTGATGGCGCTGCCGCTGACCGGCCTGGAGGCCTTCGTGCGCCGCGCGGGACGCCCCGAAGCCGAGATCGAGGCGGCCGCCAAGCAGCAGGACTACCGGCTGAGCGAGCGTCAGGCCAAGGCCATCCTGGAGATGCGCCTCTCGCGCCTCACCGGCCTGGAGCAGGACAAGTTGGCCGCCGAGTACGGTGAGCTTTCGGACGAGATCCAGCAGCTCAAGTCCATTCTGGCCGACGAGACGCTGCTGATGAAGGTGATCGTCGACGAGCTGCGCGAGGTCCGCGAGAAGCACGGCGAAGATCGGCGCACTGCCATCGAGGACAACGAGTCCGAGATTCAGATCGAGGATCTGATCCAGGAGGAGGACATGGTCGTGACCATCTCCCACTCCGGCTACATCAAGCGCACGGCGGCCACCGACTACGAGTCGCAAAAGCGCGGCGGCAAGGGCCGGAGCGGCATGAAGGCCGAGGAAGACGACTGGGTCAGCAAGCTGTTTGCGGCTTCGACCCACGCCTACGTCTTCTTCTTCAGCGACCTGGGCAAGGTCTACGTCAAGAAGGTCTTCCAAATCCCGCAGGCAGCCCGAAACGCCAAGGGCCGCGCCATCGTCAACTTCATCGGCCTGGAGGAAGGCGAGCGCATCGCCGCCATCGCACTGGTCGACAAGATCGCCGA
The DNA here is from genome assembly GCA_035456245.1 of Polyangiaceae bacterium. Lineage (GTDB taxonomy): Bacteria > Myxococcota_A > Polyangia > Polyangiales > Polyangiaceae > NIC37A-2. Next base: position 65 of record DATIDO010000713.1, on the reverse strand, counting down.
GGACCGCTTCGTCGTCACCCTGACCAAGCAGGGCAAGATCAAGAAGACGCCTCTGCTCGACTACC
>DATIDO010000712.1:0-7410 GCA_035456245.1 Polyangiaceae bacterium | reverse complement strand
CAGGACGAGCGCCGCGCCGATCCGGAGCTCGAGTTGCTGCTCGAGCTCGACTCGCTGACCACCAAACAGAACGCTGCCTGCGCGGCCCAACTCCTTTTGCCGAGGGGCCTTCGTCGCATCGGCTTGGTGACCTGCGACTTCCACATGGCGCGCGCGCGCCGTTGCTTCGTGCGCCGCGGCTTCGACGTCGAGCCCCTACCGGCGGCGAGTGGCTCGGGCCTCGGACGAAAGCTGCGGCTGTGGAGCCGCGAGCGCATCGCCATCTTGCTCAGCGCATTCGAGGTCGAACCGTGAGAGTCGCCAGTTTGGGCCTCGGTCTCCTGGCGCTCGCCTGCGGCACATCGAGCGGCAGCCCAGCGAACGAGAAGACCACGGAAGGCAGCACGCGCGAGGTCGCCGCGGCTCCGGCCGAGCTGGGTCCGGTCGATCCCACCGAGACGCGGCGCCTGGCCCGCCGCGCCGATCCTGCCGACATTCCCGTCTTGCGACGACACCTGCTGGTGCGCGGTGAAGCGCGGCGCTGGGCCGCATTCGGCCTCGGGCAGCTGTGCTCCACCGATCGGCTGGGTATCTCCTCGGCGCTCGCCGGCGCCTTCGCTCTGTGGGTGGCCGAGGCGGAGCCACCGTCCGAGCTCGATGTGCAGACGCTGGCCCGCGCGCTCGGCGCCTGTGCCTCGCCCGACACCGAACGCATCCTGCGCGGCTGGCTCGCCCCCGAGTCCGAACAACGCCTGCCAACGCTGCCGGAGGCGGCCGCCCTCGGACTGGGTGACTGGGTCGAGCGCCGCGGACAGCTCGAAGAGCGCACGGTGACGGCGCTGCTCGATGCAGCCGAGCGCAGCAAGAAGGGCGAGCTGCTCTATCCGCTCGGGCGCCTCGGCTCGCTCACTCAGGCGCTCGAAGCGCGCACCCTCGACGTGGCCGGCGCGCTGCTCACCTCGACGCAGTCGGGCAGTGGACGCTCGTTCGCGTTGCTGGCGCTCGGCAGCGCCGGGGCGAGCGCAGCGCTACCGCTTTCGCTCCTGGTCTTGAACCGCGATTTCTCCGGCGCCGAGCGAGCGTTGGGTGTGGCGACGTTGGCGAGGCTCGGCGAGGCCGGCCAGCGCGCCCTCGACTCCACCCTGAACGAGACGCTCGAACGCGGCCTGCCCGCGCGCGCCAGCGACGAGAACTGGCTGGTGTTGGCTGCTCTCGCCAAGGCCGTCGAGCACCCCGACCAAGCGCGCAAGGCGCTCGCCGAGCTACCGACGGCGCCGTTGCCCGAACTGCTCGATGGGCCTGGACGAGCGCAGCGCCGCCGCTTGGTGGCACTACGTTGCCGCGCGGCCGAGTTGCTTGCCGGCGACAACCAGAACGCGCGGCCGTTGCTCGAATGTGATCCCGACCAAGGTACCGTCGGGCGGCTCGCTCAACTGAGCGTGCTCGGCCGGGGCAAGCTGCTGAAGGCGCGGGCGACGCGCTTCGACGAGCTGGCGCGTTCCGAGAACCCGGTGGTGCTGGAAAGCGCGCTACGGCAGTTGCCCGCGCATCCCGAGTTCACCGGCGCGCTCGAACTCCTGGTGCACGCGCTCGAAAAAGGCGGCCCGGGGCCCGCCGCCACGGCGCTCGCCGTCGTGGCCGCTCATCCCACGCGCGCGCAAAGTGGCGCCGAGCCAGCCCCCGATGCCCGCGTGGTGGCCGCGATCGAGCGCTTGCTCGCAGTCGAAACCAAGGCCCCACTCGAGACAGTCTCTGCGGCACTCGGCGCGGCAGGCGCGCTCGGTGTGCTCACGCTCAAGCCGCGCGTCGAAGCCTGGTGCAGCGGCAGCGAATCGGCGCTCTGGCCGCGAGCTGCGGCGGCGCTCGGCTTGCTCGGCAATCCCGGGCGGGCGTGCCGCAGCGCCGAGTCGGACAAGGCAGGCCCGGAGAAGGCAGAGCCGGCGAAGACAGGGTCGGACAAGGCAGAGCCCGCGAAGACCCAAGCCGCCAAGACAGAGCCTGCGAAGACCCAAGCCGCCAAGGCAGAGCCGGGGCCCGCAAGGACGGCTCCAGCGACCATCGTGATCGACAGCGAGCTCGGCGAACTGCGCCTGCTGCTCGACGCTCCGGACGCGCCGGTGGCGAGCGCTCGGCTCATCGCAGCCGTCGAGAGCGGCTACTACGGGTCGGCGGTCGTGGATGGCGCTTCACCGGGTTTCGCCGTCACTTGGGGCGATCGGGACGGCGACGGTTACGAGAACGACGCGCTGCCCCCCCAGCCCGACGAACGCGGTCCAGCGCCGTGGGTCGCCGGCTCGGTAGGCTCGAGCTCCTTCGCGCCGGGTGCGGCATCCACGCTCCTCTTGGTGACGGTCGTTCCTGCCCCCCAGCTCACCGGGCAGAAGACTCGCCTGGGGAGCGCTACGGGCCCCTGGCACCTGCTGATCCCCGGCGACACGCTGAGCAAAGCGCGCGTGGAGCGCCCCGGCCGTTGAGGCTGCTGGCGTACGACTCGGGCGTCGGCGACTGCATGGCTGCGGCGGGCCGGATGCGAACCGACCCCCGACCTCGTCGGGCGTGCCTTTTTTCGCCCGCAGGGCAGTGGTAGGTCCGCAGCGATGCTCCTGGCTGTCGACATCGGCAACTCCAACATCGTCTGCGGCCTCTACCGTGGCGACGAACTCGTCGCGACGTTCCGTTTCGAGACCATGCGCTCGCGCACGGACGATGAGCAGGCAGCCCTGCTGTCCCAGCTGTTGGCCCTGCGCCAGATCTCGCCCACCGACATTCACGCCGCCATCGTTTCCAGCGTGGTGCCGCCGCTCACCGACGTGCTGGCCGGCGCCATCCAGGAGCTGACCGGCGTCCATCCGCAGGTGGTCGGTGGTCCCGGTCTGAAGACTGGCATTCGCATCCGCTGCGACAACCCACGCGAGGTCGGCGCTGATCGCATCGTCAACGCGGTGGCCGCCTTCGAGCGCGTGCGTGGAGCAGTCGTGGTAGTCGACTTCGGTACGGCGACGAACTTCGACTGCGTCTCCGCCGACGGAGAGTACCAGGGCGGCGTCCTGGTGCCCGGCGTCCAGATCAGCCTCGACGCGCTGGTGAGCCGCGCGGCGAAGCTCTCGCGCATCGAGATCGGTGAGCCCCCCCGCGTGATTGGTCGCAACACCCAGCACGCCATGCAGTCGGGCATCATCCACGGCTACTCCTCGTTGGTGGACGGGCTCTTGGAGAAGATCGCCGCCGAGTTCGACACGCCGTTCCGCACCTTGGCGACGGGTGGACTCGCCCCGCTGATCTGCCGACACACGAAGCGCGTCGACGAGGTCCTGCCCAACCTGACGCTCGATGGATTGCTGCTGATCCATCGCCGCAACGCCCACGGTTCCCGCGGGGAACCGTGAACCGCCGCGCCCTGTTGCGGGCTGGGCTGGCGGCTGGGCTGGGCGCGGCCCTGCTCGGGGGCGCGCTCGCACTGGGCAGCTGGGCGAGGGGCCCCAGCAAAGCGCCGCCGAGTGCGGCGGATCGGCCGCGTCTCGTATCGTTGGCTCCCGCCGTGACAGAGACGTTGGAGCGCCTCGGCGCCGGACCCCAGCTGGTGGCGACCAGCGATTTCTGCCGCGAGCGCTCCGAGCTACCGCGCGTGGGCACGGTATTCACTCCGCGGCTGGAAGCGATCGCAGCCGCCCGCCCGACGCTCATTCTGACGACACACGTCAACGGCGTGTCGCTGGCCGCCATCGAGCGGCTCGCGCCCACGCTCGATCTGCCCTGGCTCACGGTGACCGAGGTCGCCAGTAGCGTCCGCCGCTTGGGCATCGCCGCCTCTCGCAGCGCGGAAGCCAACGCACTGGCGGCCCGCTTCGAGCGCGAGCTGGGCCGGCCTGCGCCGGCAAGCGGCCCGCGTGTCCTGCTGCTCTTGGACGACGCGAGCGGAGCGGCTGGCTACTGGTACATCAAGACGAACTCGCTCCACGGCGCGCTGCTGGCTGCGGCGGGCGCTCGGAACGCTCGGCCCGAGCCCACCGAGGCCGCGCCACGGCTCAGCGTGGAGGAGCTGCTGGCCGTCGATCCCGACGCGATCGTGATCCTGGGCGCGGACGAGAAGCCAGGTCCCCCTGCGCTGTTCGCGCAGCTGGAGCGTCTGTCGCCGTTGCGCGCGGTGCGTGAGCATCGACTGGGGCAGCTGCGGGCCGCGCGCCTGCTGGACTCGGGACCGGGCTTGCTCGACTTCGTCCAGCCGCTGCGCGACGAGGTTCAACGGATCTCGGGGAGCATGCCGTGAGCGCGCGCTTGGTGGCCGACGACGTCTGGCTCGGCCAGCGCCTGCGTGGCGTCTCGCTCACGCTCACGGCGGGTGAGTGCGTGGTGCTGGTGGGCCCGAACGGCTCCGGCAAATCCAGCTTGCTCCGCGTGCTGCTCGGCCTGGAGCGCACGGAGCGCGGGCGGGTGGACCTGGACGGCCAGCCGCTGTCGTCCCTGCAGCGACGCGCCGTAGCGTCGCGTTTGGCCTGGTTGCCTCAACACCCGCGGCCCAGTGAGCCGCGCAGCGCCGCGGAGCTCGTCTCGGCCGCGCGCTTTCGTTTTGCCGAGAGCCCGCAAGCCGCCACCGCCGCCGCGCTGAGCGCCCTCGAATCGGTGGGCCTCGGCGCCTTGGCCGAGCGCTCGGTGGACCGGCTCTCCGGTGGGGAGCTGCAACGCGTGCTGCTGGCGACGCTCTTGGCTCAGGACGCTCCGCTCTGGCTGGTCGACGAACCTGGCAATCACCTCGATCCGGTCGGGCAAGCCACCGTCTATCGCGCGCTGGGTGAGGCGGCGCGCGCTGGGCGTGGGCTGCTCATCGTCACCCACGAACTCGCTCTGGCGCGACTGCTCGGCGATGCGAACCAAGTGCGTGTGGTGTGCATGATGGAAGGCCGCATCGTACTCGACGAGCCGCTGGGCTCCGCCGAACTCGGACGCCACCTGCACGAGGCAACCGGTGTGCCCTATCGCTCGGGCGAGCGGCCCGGCACGCTCACGGTCGATTGGGAGGGGCTCGCTTGAAGCGCGCTCCCTGGCTCCTCGCGTTGGTCATCGCCGGGGTCGGCGCGCTTTCGCTCGGCCTGGGCCTACCCAAAGAACCGACGCTGCGTCACTTCGTCCTGGTCGAGCTGCGCGTGCCCCGCACTCTGCTCGGCTGGTTGGTTGGTGCCACGCTGTCGCTCGTGGGGGCTACATTTCAGACGGCTTTTCAGAATCCGCTCGCCAGCGAGAGCACCGTGGGCACCACCGCGGGCGCGGCGCTGGGCGCCTTGCTCGCGCTGGTCCTCGGGACCAGCAGTCAGCTGCTGCTGCCCACCGTCACCGTGTGCGCCTTCGTCGGCGCTCTGCTGGCGACCGCGCTCGTGTCCAGCGTGGCCGCGCACAGCCGCGCCCGCTTGGAAGAGATCCTGCTCGCCGGCATTGCGGTGACCCTGGCGGCGGGCTCGATCTCCCAAGCCCTTCATGCCCTGGCCGACACGCCGGCGCTGGTCTCCAGCGCGCAATGGTCGCTCGGGCAGCTACCCCAGATCGGCTTCGATAACCTGCTGTGGGCGCTCGGCCCCTGCTCGCTGGCCGCCGGCGTCATCCTTTTCCGGTCTCGCGAGCTGGCGACCCTGGCGCTCGGCGACGACTGGGCCCGCTCGGTCGGCGTGGAGACGAGGCGGCTGCGCCTCGAAGTGCTGCTGGCCAGCTCGCTGGGCGTGGGAGCCAGCGTGGCGCTGTGCGGCCCGATCGCGTTCGTCGGCTTGCTGGTGCCGCACCTGGTTCGCCGTGCGGTCGGCCCGCCAGCGCGCACTGCGCTGCTCTGGTCCTTCCTGGCTGGCGGCACCTACCTCGTCGCCTGTGACGTCCTGGCCCGCGTGCTGGTGCCCGGTCGCGAACTACCGGTCGGCGTGCTCACCGCGGCCCTCGGCGCCCCGGCTTTGTTCTTCCTCGTGCTTCGACCGCAGCGAGGGAGCTGACCGAGTGAACCGCCCAATGCTACGCTGGGGTCCCACGCCCGCACCGGGCGCCGGAACGCACCCTCGCTCGGCGTGACCCCAGAACAGATCGACACGGCCCTCGCAGAGCTCGAGACGCGACTCGACCGCCTGCGCGCTCTCTACGAGCAGTACTTCATGGGCATCGAGCGACTCGAGCCCCAGGTGCCGCGCAAGGACGTCGACCGACGCTTCCAGGAGCTGCGCAAGACGCCGTTCCGCAACACCGCACGCCGCTTCAAGTTCCAGACGCTGACGCAGCGCTACAACACGATGCAGCAGTACTGGGGCCGCATCTGTCGTGAGATCGAGAACGGCACTTACAAACGGCACAGGCTTCGCGCCGAGCGTTCGGCGAACGCCGAGGCTCTGGCCGAGCGTCTCGAAGCCGAGGCCTCACTCGGCACGGGCAGCACGCGGGCCCAACTCGAGGACGACTTGGGACGCTTGCTCGACGGCGATGGAGACGCAGACGCCGAGCTCGAGGCGGCGCTCCGCGAGCTCGACGCCCCGCGCGTGGCCTCACCTCCGGCTGCCGCGCTCTCATCCAGCGCACATTCTGCCAGCGCGCCCTCTCCCGACGTCACGACGGCCGACGAATTCCGACGCGATACCAGCTCGGACGTCGGCGGCGCAGACGTCGGCAGCTCGCCGTCCGCGGCCACCGCCGGCAAAGGCCTGGGCCTTTTGGGCAAGCTGGGCTCGAGTCCGACGGCGAGTGGCTCGACCGCCCGCGTCGCCAAGAGCCCCGGCCTTCCACCGCTCCTCTCTCGACCCGAGCTCTCGCGGCCCGAAGTATCTCGACCCGAGGTATCGCGGCCCGAAGTACCGAGCGCCAACCAGCCGAGTGGGACCGAGCCTCGCCCCACTTCGACCGCGCCGCGGCCGCCGCTTCCTCCGCCCCGCCCGGCTCCCGCTGGGGCAGTCGGCGGCTCGTCGCGGCCCCCTCTTCCTCCACCTCGACCCGCCTCGAGCCCCGGCGGGCCCGCCGCACGGCCACCTCTGCCCGCTCCCGCCGGAGTGCGGCCTCCATCCGCTCGGCCTCCGGGGCCGCCACCTCGACCGCTGCCTGCCGGTGGTGCCCTGCCTCCGCCTGCCGCAGTCCCCCCGGCTGCCGCCTCGGCCCAGCGCCCCACGCCACCTCCGCGCCCCTCACCACCTCCGGCGCGCAGCCCGCTCGCCAGCGTCGAGATCGACCGCGCGTCCATCGTCGACGCGGAGCGACCCTCGTTGCTCGGCGCCCAAGCCCGCCAAGTCGCCGCTCAGGCTCGGGAGGCGGCCTCCCAGCAGCGCGCCAACTCGCTCTCCGAAGAGCGCATCCGCGCCATCCACAAGAGCTACCTGGAAGCTCGGGCTCAGACGAACGCGACCGCGGTCAGCTTCGAGAAGCTGGCGCAGAACGTCCGCGATACCGAAGCCAAGCTCCGCGAGCAGCACCGGGGCA
>DATIDO010000711.1:0-2662 GCA_035456245.1 Polyangiaceae bacterium | reverse complement strand
GCAGTCCAGGCACCAGCCCATGCTCAACCGCTCCACCTGGGTGACACGCTCCATCGTGTCGATGCGGCCGTGGCACGACACGCAGCTCACGCCGCGCGTCACGTGGGCGCTGTGGTTGAAGTAGACGTAGTCGGGAAGGTCGTGGACCTTCACCCACTGCACCGGCTCACCCGTCGCCGAGCTCTCACGGATGGGCGTGAGCTTGGGGCTATTGGGGTGCACGAGCTTGTGACAGTTCATGCAGGTCGACGTCGGGGGGATCGCCGCCAACCCGGTCTGGTCGACCGTGGTGTGGCAATATCGACAGTCCAGACCCATCTGACCGGCATGCAGCTCGTGGCTGTATGGAACCGGCTGCTCGGGCTGGTAACCGACGTCCGTCGTCTTGGGGGACCCTCCGTACCAGACGAAGGCGACGAGGTAGAGCGGAGCGCCGCTCAAGGCGAGTCCTGCGATCTGCCGGGTTTTATTGGCCCAGCGAGGGAAGACGAACAGCTTCATCGTAGTGACCGGTGCGGGTTCCTCTCCCCACACAGGTCCAGCCCATGGGCCTCGAGGGCTCGGGCAGGTCAGAAAAAGAAGCGGCAAACCTGGTTTCGCCGCTGGTTTTCTGGGCCTACGTGGGGTCGCGCAATTGCGGCCGGGTTATGTGCTTCCCCTTCCGAAATGTAAATGTGGGGGGTGACTGAACAGATAAACACCCAGAAGTATTCACTATTTCAGGTAGTTCTGTTCCTGCAAATCCGGTCCACGAGCCAGGCCCCTTCGGCGCAGCGTTTCCACCCGGTATCCAAACGCCCGAAATCGTTGGCCTGAACCGACGGATCGGCCGGCCCGAAAGCTCGAAAAACAACGAGCCCATCCCCGGGTTCGGAGATGGGCTCGTGTGTTGCTTCCACACGCAACGTGTCGCGTGTTTCCGAGTCTGCGCGAACTGCCGTTCGTGGGAACTGCACCTCGCACGAAGTCGATTCTCAGAAGTCGCGCATGTGCTTGCGGATCTTGCCGATGGCCTGCTCTTGCAGCTGACGGATTCGTTCGCGCGACAAGTTGTACTTGTCGCCGATCTCCTTGAGCGTCAGCTCGTCCTCGTTGTCGAGGCCGAAGCGCCAGCGGATGATGCTCGACTCGATCGGAGTCAGCGTGGCGAGCATGCGCCGCACCTCCTCCGACCAACGCTCCGCCGACAGCTGATCGTGAGGAGACAGCGTGTTCTCCTCGACCAAGAAGTCGATGAACTTGCGGCCGTCCTCGTCGCCCACCGGGCGATCGAGCGAGAACGGAGTGTCGGCGTACAGGTCCTTCACCTTCTCCAGCTTGTCCTGCGGAATGCCCGTCTCACGCTCGAGCTCCTCGGGCGTGGGCTCCCGGCCGGTGCGCGCGCTGATCGTCTGCGTCGCGCGAGCGACCCGGTTGTAGGTGTCGAGCATGTGGACGGGGATGCGAACCGCGCGTCCCTTGTCGGCGAGCGCACGGCTGATGGCGTGACGAATCCACCACGACGCGTAGGTCGAGAAGCGATAGCCGCGCGTGTGATCGAATCGCTCGACCGCCTTCATCAATCCGATGTTGCCTTCCTGGATCAGATCGATGAGCGGCAGACGACCACGGTTGTAGCGACGCGCGATGCTGACGACCAAGCGCAGGTTGGCTTTCACGAAGCGGTTCTTCGCTTCGCGCTGGCGAGTGTCGTGGATGCGGATACGGCTGGCGTACTTGCGGTACTCGGCCGAATCCTCGAGCACGGGACGCTCCTCTTCGTCGACGCCCACCTCGCGCGACATGCGCTGCGCGGTGCGAGCAGCCGAGTTCATCCACAGCCGATCGGAGTCGGGCATGCGCAGCTCGCGCGCCAACTTCTCCGTCAGTTCGGTCCAGGTGGCCTCCTGCTCACCCTTGAAGCCCGACTGACGCTGGTAGGTGGCCAACAGGCTGCGCAGGCCAGCCAGGGCCTCGAGCTTGGGGCGCTCCTCCTCGGGCAACGCCTGGGTGCTCTTCTCCAGCTCGCCGAGCAGGTGGGGAACCGCCGGCATGTAGGAGAGGATCAGACGCCACAGGTCGACCTCGGTGCGCTCGACGCGCTCGGCCGCTTCCAGCTCCTCCTCGGCGCCCATCACCTGATGGGTAGCCATCTCCCGGAAGTAGCGGGTCAGGATCGAGTCGCCGCCTTCGTCCTCGCGCCGAGACGGCACGATGGCGGACGCACGCACGTTGGTCTCGCGTGAGGCGAGCGGACGGCCCGCTCCGGCGTCACTGCGCGCCAAAGGCGAGCGGACGGCGGGCGCAGCTTGAACGCGGGCCTGGGCAGTGGACTGACGAACGGCTTGGCGCTTCTGGGTCATGAACGAACTCTCTTTTCTGCTGGAGAAATCGTGGGCGACGTGAGCGAGTGGTGACCTTGGGGGAAACTACGGCAATCAGCCGATTATTCCCCCTGGGCACCCCACACGGGGTCGTCCCGCCCCGACGCCTCCAGTGCGTCGAAGTCGTAAAAACGAATGCATGAACCGTTCCAGCGCTTGCATTCGCGCGAATCTGTGCTTCGCCAAGCCTATCTACGGCCCGCCAGGTGGCGCGCCGTAGGCCTGCCGGACGTGTCAGCGGACGTTTTTGTCCGGACACGTGTCGCGCGTCCGTGCGGATTCCGGACAGCTGTCCGCAG
>DATIDO010000710.1:0-6860 GCA_035456245.1 Polyangiaceae bacterium | reverse complement strand
CCGCTTTGGCTGCCGGCGTGGCCCTGCTCTTGCGCGCGCTGACACCCGCGGCTCCCCATCCCTCGCGCGACAGCGCTACCCCCGCAGTGCAGGCAACGGCCTCCGCCACTTGCCCGGCGGGGCTCCTACCCGACGCTGGCTTCTGCGTGCCGGCGCCGACTCCTGGCGTCTCCAGGCCTCCCTCCGAGGACAGCGGCACCGACGGCACCAGGACCGATGGAACCAGCATTGCGGGATCCGCCCGCGACGGCAGCAGCACAGCGCCTCAGGGCACCAGCTCAGCGCCTCAGGGCACCAGCTTGTAGCCCATGCCGTAGACCGTGAGGATGTGCACGGGCTGATTCGGCGTGCGCTCGACCTTCTTGCGTAGCTTGACCACGAAGTTGTCGATGGTGCGGTTCGCCGGGTTCTGCTCGAGGCCCCAGATACGCCGCAGGATCTCCTCGCGCGACACCGGCTGTCCCTTGCGCTCGTAGAGCAGGCGGATCAGCTCGAGCTCGTAGAACGAGAGCACCTCCTGACCTCCGGGCCCCGAAAGCGTGTGGGTCGCCAGGTTCACGGTCACCTCGCCGATGCGCACCGTCTGAAGCTCCTGTTCGGCAGGTCGCTGGGCACGGCGCAGGAGCGCCCGGACGCGGGCCGAAAGCTCCCCCACGCTGAACGGTTTGGTGACGTAGTCGTCCGCGCCGGAGTCCAGGCCACGGATCTTGTCGGCCTCCTGGCTCTTGGCCGTCAGCATGATGACCGGAACCAGCGCGTCACTGCGACGGATCTGCTGACAGACCTGGTAGCCGTTCTGATCGGGCAGCATCAGATCGAGCAGCACCGCATCGGGCCGCTCCCGCTGATGGACCTGCACCGCCTCGGCGCCAGTCTGGGCCGTCACCACCCGGAAGCCCTCGAACTCGAGAGCGTCACGTAGCCCCAGCACGATGTGGGGCTCGTCGTCGACGACCAGGATGGTCTTCTGTCGCTCCATTGCGCCCCGCCAACATAGAGCACAAAAGCGAACGAGGCGACCCAGGGGGCCGCCTCGCTCGGTCCGATCTCAGAGGATCGGACAGTTGGCGCGTTAGTTACCCGCGCCGCCGCCGCCCGGAACCGGGCCCGTAATGACCGACGCCGCGTCCGCGGTGCAGGCCACGAAGGTAACCGAGTTCGGCTTGGGGGTGTCGGCACCGACGAAGCGGAGCAGACGACGCTGGGTGGCGGGGCAGGTCGCGACCAGCTCCTCGGCGCCCAGGCCCTGAGCCGGATCGATGTAGCAGTAGCCAGCGTTCACCAAGGTGGCCTCCGTGCCCTTCGGGGAGTTCAAGCACTCGGTCGAGCCCTGGACACCCTCGGACACGCCGGGGACACCAGGGGACAACTGCTTCACACCGCAAAGCTGGAACTTGTCGCAGTCCTTCTCGTCCTTGCACTGCAGGGTCGCGATGAGCTGCTTGACCACGGCCGGGCGGATTTCTTCCCCCGCGTCCTCGCGGCCGTTCGCTTTGCAGTCGAGCGGACCGTACTTGGTGGCATCGAGCGCCTCGACGATGGTGCAAGGCACCTCGCCGTCTTCGACGGTCAGACCACGGGGCAGGCACTGGCCACCCAGCTTCTCGGCCAAGCGGTCGACGATCGCACCGACGGCGGGGTTGTAGCCGAAGTCGGCTGCAGCCGGATCGCTCACCTTGGGGCAGATGGAGGCGACGATCGAGTTGTCGCCGAAGCCCTTCAGCACTTCGAGAATACGCGTGCCGGGGTAGGCCTTACCCCAGTACTGGGTGGTGCCAGCGGCATCGCCCGGATCACGACGGCAGAGCGGACGGTTCTTGCCGTTCGCCGTACCTTCGTCACCGCAGTCGCAGTTGGCCTGGCCAGCTACGCAGGCTTCCTTGATCGCGGTGCCGTCGCTTGCGCCACCGTCGTACTCGAAGAGCGGGAAGGTGCAGGCGTACTGGATGTCGTCCCGACGCGGCTTGTTGTCCGTCGCGTGGGGGACCTCGTTGTCGTACTCGTTGCCGTTGATGGGGTTGAAGGTCGCCGCGCCCACAGCGCCGATGGCGATGGTGGGAACGACGGGGTTCGTCAGACCAGCCGTACGGGCATTGATCGACTCGACCATGAACGGATCGAGCGGAGCGATCGGTGCCTTGCCGCAGTTGGCGGGGGGGCTGTCACCGGCGCAAGCGCGCGTGCCGACAGCGAGGCCCGGATCACCCAGGATGATTGCCCAACGATCCACCGGAGCAGGCTGACCTTCGACAGTCACCTTGGTGATGGTGCCGTCGGCCTCGGGCTTACCGGCGAGCTCGGCAGCGTTCAGGTACTTGAGAGCGGTGGCGCTGCTCAAGCTGGCCGCGGTGGCGATGTCCTGCCAGGGCACGCCGACGATACCGGCGAAGAACACGAAGCTCGGATCGCGGGGGCTGTTGCCGTCCACGCCCGCCAAGAGCGGGTTGGGCACGTCGCGCTCATCCGTCTGGCTGTCGTCGATCTTGGCGTTCTTCAGGCCCTTCACGTAGCGGTCCGTCGGATAGAGCAGATCCACACCGAAGCGGCGCTTGTTCTGGTAGCAACGGACGTTGGCGCGATCGTTCTCGGGCAAGGTGCGGACCTTGTCGGAACCGTTCGTGCAGACCGAGATAGCGTTGGCGTCCTTGCAAGCGCTGGGCGTCGTGTCCAAGAGGCACGAGAAGCAGCAAGGATCGTTCGGGTTCTCGTTGCAGACCGCCGTCGAGATCGGCAGGTTGTAGGGGCTGTTGACGTCGCCCGTGCGGCTCACGTACCAGCCGTAGCCGGCGAGCGGGTAGTAGGCGCCGCCTTCCATGGCCGAGCAGTCGTTCTCGTCCGTCAGCACCACGATTGCCACGAGGCTGTCGGGGCGGAGGAAGTCACGACGCTGGTTGATGACCTCCTCGTCCCGTCCAGTCGAAACGGCGCGCGCGCCGTCGAGGGTAAAGCCGGCGGGAGGGTTGGGATCGACCAAGAAGCGGTACCAAGCCTCGAGGGGAGCCTCGAAACCGCAGCCCACTTCACCTGCCGCCACCACCTGGGCGCGGAAGTTGTCGGACAGACGCGCGAGGTCACCCTCGATCATCTCAGGAGGACGAGGATCGTCGGTCGGCTTCTGCGTGGGGTACCAGACCAAGAAGCCCTTCCCGGTCGGGTTCGGCACCGCGCCACGAGCGCCGGCGCCGGTAGCCACCGGAGCGTTCGGGATCAGATAGCCCTTGTCGTTGTCGTTGCGGTTCGCGTCCTGGCAGGCCGTCGAACCATGACCGCCGAGCGAGGAGGTGATCACGCCGATGTGAATGTCGGTGATCGGCTCGAACTCGAGCGAAAAGCCATCCGTCGAACAGCCGCGGCCGCTGGGCGCCGCTGCATCTGCCACGCTGGGCTCACGGTCCGTCACCACGCCGTCGGCGTTGCGCTGAACGCAGTCGGGCGTCACGAGGCGCTCGAGCATCTTGGGCACGGCGACCTCGAGGATGGCCTGCTTGTCGGCCATCGAGGTGGAGTTGTCGATCACGAACAAGAGGTCGATCTTGTCGATCGCCTTGTTCTGAATCTGGTCGACGAAGACGTTGCTCGTGTTGGGCTTTTGCTCGACCACCGGGCGCTCGAGGCAGCCGACGGTCAGGGCAAGAGCGCTCACGATGGCCCCGCCCAAGAGGGCGCGGAGGCTGCCGCGGCGGAAGATAGGCTTGGTCATGGCTCGTTCTTGAGGTGGAACGTTGGATGTTTCGCTGGGGTACCGGATGAAACTGGACTGACTGGGTCGGGGCTGGGGGCCCGGATCCGGTGAGACCGGAGTTGGGGGTGTTCACCCTCAACCGGTGTTCACCCGATGAACGACCGGCGCGCCGGAGGTTCACCCGATTTCAGTGATAAAGCAACCGCCGTTCCATAGCTGACCACCAGGAAACGACTCGACTTTCTCCCACCTTCGCCCTCCCACAGCCAACAGAGTTGGCACAACCGCCACCACACCTGTCACCCAGTTTCACCCCCACCAACAACCTCCACCCGCACCACCCAAAACCCGTCCCAGGTTAGTTTGGGAGACCCGAGTGCATCTGGCCACAGACCCCTCCCAGGTTAGTTTGGGAGGCCCGAGTGCGGCACACGCCCGCCCCCCCGAGTCCCTCTCCCAGGTTGATTTGGAGCCTGACTCGGGACCGCTCGGGCTCGGGGAGCAGGACCTCTCCCAGGTTGGTTTTGCGGTGCGGAGGGGCCCGGGTGGCTTCTGGTCTAGCCGGAATTGCTGAGTGATTGGCGGGCCGACTGCGTCCCGCAGTCGGCAAGCGGATTCAGTCGCCTCGGGTGGGCGGGCCGTCGGTGGTGTCGGGCTCGGTCTCGTCGCGCTCGATCTCGTCGGACTCGGACGCCTCGGGCTCGGCCGTACCCGAGTCTACGACGATGGGCTCAGCCGAATCGGGCGAATCCACATCGCCCCCATCCACTCGAGCTCCCCCATCACTTCCGTCGCCCCCGTCGCCCCCGTCCAACTCAGCCGCGCCGGCCTGAGCCGCAAAGTGTTCGCGCAGCGCGCGCACCTGCCGGCGCGTCACACCCTCCACCGCAAGCAGCTCGTCGTCGGATGCGTCCCGCATGTTGTCGAGCGAACCGAACTGGCGCAGCAGAGCCTTGCGCGTCTTCTCGCCGATGCCGTGAATCTTCTGCAACCCCGAGGTGAGGCGACGCTTGGTGCCGATGGCCTCGCGCTTCACGTTGGCAAAGCGGTGGGCCTCGTCGCGTGCGCGAGCGAGCAGGAACAGCTCGGGTGTGTTCGGGCGCAGAGCGATGGGATTCTTCTGGTTCGGCAGATAGACGCGATCGACCATCTTCTCGCCGCTGACCGTCTCCCGCTCCTTGGCCAGACCACAGATCGGCAGGTCGAACAGCCCCAAATCTTCGGCCGCGGTGAGAGCAACACCCAGCTGCCCTCGGCCGCCGTCGACCACAAAAAGGTCGGGCAACTCCCAAGTGTCGTCGATGGCGCCGGTGACCTCGCCGTTTTCGTCCACTTCGCCTTCGCTCGCCTTGCGCGCCTCGATGCCGCGTCTGAAGCGCCTCGACAGCACTTCGTACATCGCCTTGTAGTCGTCGCCCTCGCTGGTGGTCCTCACTCGGTAGGCCTTGTAGCGCTTCTTGTCGGGTTGCCCGTCCAAGAGCGCGACCACCGAACCCACCGTCGCCTCGCCGCCCAAATGCGAGATGTCGCAGCATTCGATGCGACGCGGCAGCGCGGGCAGGCGCAGCTTCTCCTGCACGACGCGCAGCCGCTGATCCATGTCTTCGACCGTTCGGCGCTTCTCGCGGAAGGCGTGCTCGGCGTTCTCGCGCGCCAACTCGAGCAGGCTCTTCTTCGGCCCGCGCTGCGGCGCCAAGAGCACGACTTGCGCGCGGCTCGCGCTCTCGTCCGGCAGGCTCCGCCGACGATCCGTGAGCCAATCGCTCACGCCCTCGGCGCCTTCCGGCAGCACCGGCAGGAGCAGCTCGTCCGGAATGGCCGCCGAACCGAGTCCCCCTTCGCCATAATGCTCGCGCAAGAAGGTCGCGACGACCTCGTCGTCCGGAACCTCGGCCCGGGTGTGACTGATGGTGAAGATCTCGACGACACGTCCCTGCCGCACGTAGACGACCGAGAGCTCGACGAGATCGCCCTCGCGGTAGAGCCCGAGTACGTCCTGATCGACGTCGCTGACCAGAACCACGCGCTGCTTCTCTTTGACCTTCTGAACGGCGTCGATCTGGTCGCGGTAGATGGCGGCGACCTCGAACTCCAGGTTCAGGCTCGCCTGCTTCATGCGTTCGCCCAGCTCGCGGCTCAGCTGATCGTGGCGCCCAGCCAAGAACAGTTCGACCGCTCGCACCTGGGTCTTGTACCGCTCCCGATCCACCTCGTAGACGCAGGGCGCCGGGCAGCGCTGGATTTGGTACTGGATGCAGGGCCGCGACCGGCTCTTCATCTCCCGATCGCTGCAAGTGCGCAGCTTGAAGTGCTTCTCGACCAGGTGCAGCGTGCGGCGTGCCGAGGTGGCGGAATGGTAGGGGCCGAAGTATCGGGCACCGTCGCTCGTCGGGCGGCGAACCAGCTCGAGTCGAGGGAACTCGACCTTGGAATCGAGCCGCAGGTTCAGGTACTCCTTGTCGTCCCTCAGCTTGACGTTGAGCCGCGGGCGGTGCTCCTTGATCAGGCTGTTCTCGAGGATCGCCGCCTCCTTCTCCGTCTGCGTGACGAAGGTCTCGAGATCTCCGAGCAAATGGGGCAGCGCCGGAATGAAGGCACGCGTGTCGGAGCCCCCCTCCTGGAAATAGCTGCGCACGCGGGAACGCAGGCTCTTGGCCTTGCCCACGTAGAGCACCGCACCCGCTTTGTCGAAAAACAGATAGCAGCCCGGGGACGCGGGCAGCTGAGCGAGCTTGTCCTCGACGATCTGCGGCAGCATCGGACGGCAGCGCTCTAGCACGCTTCGCTTGCCATTTCGGTCCCCATTTCGCAAAAGACTGCCGTGCGGTCGTTCTCCAAGCTACCCCGCCCGAGCGGAGCCACGAGCTGGCTACTCTCCCTGGCCAGCCTGGCCTGTGGCGCAGTCGCGGCCGTGCTGTTGGTCCCCCACTCCACGCTGCCCGACAGCGAGCAGGCGCCACCCCTCGAGCTCTCGTATCTGGGCCGGCCACTGACCTTCGACGACGACTCGTTGGAGGAAGCCCTGGACCGATCGCGACGCTTCACCGAGCGCACCTTCACGCTGGAGTTGCCGGATGGGGACCGTCGCACCGTTGCCCTCTCGGCTTTGGGCGCATCCATCGACACGACGCGTTTGACGCGCTTGGTGCGCGACGCCCGCGATCCGCACAGCGTCCTT
>DATIDO010000709.1:0-6167 GCA_035456245.1 Polyangiaceae bacterium | reverse complement strand
AAAGGAGACAGGCGGAGACATCCGGGGTCCGGCGCCGGCGCGACTCCGCTTGTTGCCCCGCGGGTGAGCGCAGGGAATCGACTGAGCGATGGCGAATTTCGTTGACGCGAAATCCGGGTGCGCGCGCTCGATGGCGCGCGGTTGGTTGAACTTTCGGTGGTTGCTGCGCGCAGGCCGCGTGATGCTGCGCGCTGGCGTCGCGGAGATCATTCTCGTCGAGCGGGTGTGCGTTCGGTCGTTGGTGAGGCGCTGAGAGGTACGAAATTTCGGGGTGTAGAGTGCCGACATGGGCTCTCTCGCATCGGTGTCGGACGACGAATTGGTAGCGGGTCTCACTGCGCTCGAAGCGCAGCAGCGCAGCACCATGGCCGCGATCATCGAACATCTCGTCGAGATGGAACGGCGACGGCTGCACCTGCGGTTGGGCTACTCGTCGCTGTACGAGTACTGCCTGAAGGCTCTGCAGCTCAGCGAAGACGAAGCCTATCGACGCATGACGTGCTCTCGTTTGGCCGCGCGGCATCCTGAGATCATCGGGAAGCTGGCGCGCGGGGAGCTGAGTTTGACCACCGTGACCATGCTGAAGCCGCATTGGTCAGCTGAATCAGCTGCGGAGCTGCTCGAAATGGCGGCGGGTGTCAGCAAACGGCAACTAGAGAAGCGGCTGGCAGCGAGGTTTCCGGAGCGGCCGCGACCGGATGCGATCGAAAGGGGGCGAATGCGGCCGACAGGGGCCGAGCGCTGGCGAGTGGAGGCGGAAGTCGGCGAATCGACTCGGGACCTACTGGAGCGAGCGCTCGACTTGATGATGCACACGAATCCCGAACGAGCGCTCGAGCCGGTGCTGGAGAAAGCACTTGGCTTGCTGGTCGCCAAACTCGAGAAGGAGAAGCGCGCCGCGGCCGAGCGACCTCGTCCGACTGCAACTCCACCCACGAATCCACCCGCGCCGGCGCGACCGGCCCGCTCCAAAGCCCGTCCCGCCATTCCCCGAGCCACCGTGCGCGCCACCTACCAACGCGACAACGAACGCTGCGCCTTCGTCGCTCCCGACGGCAGACGCTGCGAACAACGCCACTTCCTCGAAATCGACCACCGCACGCCGTGGGCGCTCAGCCACGACCACTCACCAGAAAACCTTCGAGTCCTCTGTCGCGCCCACAACCAGCTGCTCGCTCGGATGCCCCGATGCGGCTAGCCCACGCGCGCGCGGCGCTCCAACCACCTCCGACTACATCGCCCCGAAGTCCCGAATTCGAAAGGTTTCGGGAACTGGGCACACCTGTGGGACGTTTGGGATAGACTTCGCGGGGAGAAGATGGCGAACGAATCGAGCGTGCTCGTGGTCTCGGGGGGAGACCTACCACCCTCGTTGGTGACGCGATTGGAAGAGGCCGGCCTGTTCGTCGAGCGCACGACGCCCGGCGATCTCGCCGACGTGTTCAACGTCATCGGACCCGATCTGGTGCTGCACTGGGGTCGGGCGCAATGGGAGGAAGTCGCGACCCACGTCGCTGCCGGCCCCGATCCTCGGCGAGTGCGCGTCGTGGTCGTGGTTCAGCGCGACACGATGGCCGACGTGCGCAAGGCCAACCGTTCGAGCGTGGCCTCGGTCCTCTCCGACGACATGCCGGAGAAGACCTTGGTCGAACGCGTCGTGCTGCTTGCGCAGAAGAGCGCTCATCAGGCGCGCACCGGAGAGCGCGGCGGTTCTTCTCTCATCCCGCTCGCCTCCTTGGGAGTGAGCCCGAGCCCCTCCGCCGAGTCACCGCGCCCTGCGCCACCTCGCGCCGCCCCGCGCGCCTCGCTGGCAGCAGCCGTACCCCGAGCCGGCACCCCTGCAGCCTCCCCTCCGGTACTCCCTGCCAACGCAGCCCCTGCCGCCCCGCCGCGTGCTGCACCTCCGCCTGCTGCACAGTCTCCGCTCGCTGCACCGCAAGCTGCACCGCCGACTGCAGCTCGCGCAGCCGAGGCAAAGCCCCCGCTCGCTGCCGCGCAAAAGCCAGCCGTCCCGAGCCCCGCCGCGCAAAAGCCGGCCGTTCCGAGCCCGGCGGCGCAGAAGCCGCCCATGCAGAATCCTGCAGCACAGAGTCCTGCAGCGCCAAGTCCTGCGGCGCAGAAGCCCGCCACCCCAACAGCCTCGGCCGCAACGCCCGCCGTTCCTCCCGCGGCAGCCGCACGCGAGCCCCGCGCTTCGGCTTTGCGCATCGTCCTCATCGACGACGACGTGACTCGTGGCGACGCACTCGCCAGCGCGCTGCGCGAGCTCGGTCAACAGGTCCAACTCTATCCGTCCGATCCGGCCCGCACCCGCTGGGCCGTGCTGCGCAGATTTGCTCCGGACGTGATCGTCGCCGACGGCAACTCCACTCCGCCCACGATTTGGCTCGAGCTGCTGCGAGCCGACACTCACCTGCGCGAAGCCGAGACCATCACGGCGCCGTATCGTCGGCTGTTCGACGAATCGAACGGCTCCATCGATCTGAGTCCGCTCGTGACGCGCCTGGCTGGCACCGACAAGGGCCGCCGCCTCGAGCTGCGCAGTTCCGTTGATGGCCGCAGTTCTCTCGACGCCCGCAGTCCTGCCGATGGACAAAGCCCTGCCGATGCTCGACCCGGTGACGTTTCGCCTTGGTTGGCGGACGACCCCGCAGCCGGCCTCCTCGACGATGACGAGGACACCGAGGCCACGGCCATCGTGGACGTCGCCGAGCACCTCCGCGCGCATGGCAGCGAAACCCTGGCCCCCGACTCGCCGGCCATCCGCTCGTCACGAGGCCCCGCGTCGTCTCGGCGCGGCGCCGCAGGCGCATACGGCAGCAGCGCCGTAGGCGCGACCGGCAGCACTGCGGCAGCCGGCGGTACATCTGCTGGCGCTGGCCCCGGCAGTGACCGCGAGCCCGACACCTCGCGCGACGGTCTCCTCGAGGCTGCCAACGGCGCCCTCTTCAACGAAGAGCACACCCAAGAGGTCGACACGATCGATCTGGACGAGAACGATCGTCCCACCGCGCACGGCGAGATCAGCCAGGAGCTCCTCGGCATCGCCGGACTAGCTCACGCAGCCAAGCCCGGTCCCTCGGCAGAGACCTCGACCGACAGCACCATCAGCGCCGCCGGCGTCAGCGTCCCCGATCTCGCGTCTCCGCCGCCAGCTCGGCCCCGCCGGAGTCGCGCCCCCTGGGTAGCAGCTGCACTCTTCTTGGCTGCCGTGGGCGGCGGCTACGTAGCCATGCAGCGTTGGGGTGGTCAGGTGCTCGGTGGTGCTCCCGCAGCCGCCGCGAACAAATCCCCGAAGCCTCCTGCGGCTGCGCCAGCCGCTGCCGAGCCAGCTGCAGCACAGCCCGCCGCCGCTGCGCAAGCCGCAGGCGTCCAAGCGCCCGCCACCGAGAACACCGAGAACGCCGCCGCTACCGGCACAGAGGGCGCCGAGCCGGCGGCTCCTACCGATCCACTTTGGTCCGTCACCGACAAGGTCGCGCCCACTTGCGAGACGCTGGTCCCCGACACCTCCGAGCTGCGCAAGGGTGACGTCGCCCAGTCGGGCTTGTACTGGGACAAGGCGCGCAGCGCGCTCGTGTTGGGCGACTCACAGACGGCTCAGGCTCACCTGTGCCGCGCGGTACTCATCTACCCTGCTTCGCTCGCCGTCGAAGCGCTGGCCGAGGGCTACCTGGCACTCGAAGCGCCAGCGCGGGCCAAACAGTGGATCGATTCGGCACTCACCCAGCGCCCCGGACGTCCCAAGACGCTGGAGCTACTCGGTGACGTGGAGGCCCAACTCGGCCACCTGGATGCGGCGCGCACGGCCTGGGCCCAGGCGCTCTCGGTGCCCGCGACGGATCAGAAGACGCTCGATGCGGTGGCCAAGCAGCTCGTGTTCGAAGGGCAGGCGGCGGTGCGCGCGGGCAATCTGCCACGCGCCGAGCTGTTGCTGCGCCGCGCCGCAGGGCTCAGTCAGTCGCAGAAGGACGCGGCCGACGCGCTCGCTCGGCTCTACGAGGCGCGGGGCCGGGATGATTTGGCTGGCGTGTGGCGGGCCGAAGCCGAACGACGCCGCGGCTGATTCATCGAACGCGGCTGCTGGGTCGTTTTGAATCAGTTGTCGGGCCGTCGCAGCACCGCGACCACCTCTTGGCGGTGGCTGGGAAGCGCGCCGAGTACGGGCGTGCCGAGACCCCATGTCGCCAAGCGCGCTCGCAGTGCCGGGATTGAAGCGACCGCGCGCGCGTCGTTCATCTTCAGTGTGATGACGGCTCCACGCAGCGTTCCTCGCGCGAGTGAGGCCACCCGCTCCAGGCTGTGCAGCGCCACCTGAGGCGCCAGGTTCATGTCGGAGAGCAGCCAGTGCACCGGAAACGGGAGGTCACCAGGGGTGAGCGCGTTCGCCGATTTCTCGTGCGAGAGGAGCCTGCGCCCGAGCTCGAGCGCGCGGGGAGCCAGCGTGGGCGAAAGCGGCGCCGGATCGACTGCAACCACGTCGAGACCGCGCTCGATCAGCGACAGCACGGCTCCGCCCGGTGACGAGCCCAGCTCGAGCGCCCCTTGCCCAGCGCTCATCGGCAGGCCCAGCCACTCGATGGCTTCTTCCAGCTTGGAGTAGGCGCGCGATGGGGCATGAGCAGGCGGAGGAACTCGCCGAGGCCCTCCGGGAAAGGGTGAGCGTCCGTTCTCGTGCAAGTGAAGTCCCGCCAGCGGCGGCCCGTCGCCGGTCGTGACGAGATCGAGAACCCAATCTCCCAACCGGGCATCCCCGGTTTCGAGGCCCGGCAAGCGCTCGAGCGCGAGACTCTCGAGCTCCAGCGCATCGGCAGAAAGTGCGTCGGCGGTGGGAGCGTCGTCCTCTTCACCCGTCGGAACGCGAAATGCTTGCACCACACGTGCGCGAGGCCGACCAGTCAGCCATGATTCGAGCGCTTTCCAATCCTGCACGGGACCGAACGAAAATCCCCAGCTGCGCGCGAAGGCCAGTTCCAGCCGAAAATCGCTGGAAAGCGGCTTCGGTGACTTGAAGGTCACCAGGCCGGGTCGGCTGAAGGCAAAGCGCAGCTCGGGATGGCGCGCGCGCGCCTCTTCCTTCAGCCACTTCGCACTGCTCGGTTGGCACGTGGTGTAGACGAACTCGAACACGACGCAACTATACGCGTTCGTGACGTGCCCGCGAGGCATCACATGTGGCAACATCGCCCCCATGAACACCGGCCCCTCGATCGAGTTGGTGATCGAACCGCGCGGCAAGGATCTCGGCGGATTCTCGGTGCAGCGCGTCCTCCCCCAGGCGCGCCGTCGTCACCTGGGGCCGTTCGTGTTTCTCGACCACATGGGTCCCGCGACCTTGGGCCCCACGAACGCGATGGACGTGCGCCCTCACCCGCACATCGCGCTCGCCACGGTGACGTACCTCTACGAAGGCGAGATCCTCCACCGCGACAGCTTGGGTTCGGAGTGCTCGATCCTGCCGGGCGCGGTGAACTGGATGACGGCCGGCCGCGGCATCGTCCACAGCGAGCGTGAGCGCCCCGAGGTCCGCCGGACAACGCGGCGGATTCACGGGCTGCAGCTCTGGGTAGCGCTACCCCAGGACCAGGAAGAGTGTGAGCCGGCCTTCACCCACTACCCGGCAGACTCGCTCCCCGAGCAGCGCGGCGAAGGCATCGTGCTGCGTGTCTTGGCCGGCAGTGCCTTCGGTCTCACCTCGCCGGTAGCAACTCTCTCGCGCCTCTTCTACGTCGACGCCGGCCTGACGGCTGGCGCGCGGCTGAGCGTCGAGGCCGAACACGAGGAGCGCGGCGCCTACCTGAGCTGGGGCAGCGTGCGCCTGGACGGCCGAGAGTACACCGCGCCGCTCCTTCTGATCTTCACGCCCGGCGTCACTGTCGAGCTGGAAGCAATCGAGGACACCCGCTTGGCGCTGCTCGGCGGGGATTCGCTCGGAGACCGCCACATGTACTGGAACTTCGTCTCCAGCAGCGCGGACCGTATCGAGCAAGCCAAGGCCGACTGGCGCGCGGGAAAATTCCCGCGCGTCCCCGGCGACGAAGTCGAGTTCATTCCACTCCCCGAGGACTGATGGCGCCCATCGCCGGACTGACGGCCCTACTGCGAGGCACTCGTGACGCAGCGCGCAACCCCCAAGTGGGGCGCGCCTATTTGGTGCTCGTTTCGGG
>DATIDO010000708.1:0-6654 GCA_035456245.1 Polyangiaceae bacterium | reverse complement strand
CCGGCATGGTCATGCGAGTCGACTCGCTGGTCGCGGCGCTCGAAGAGGCGGAGCGCAGGCTGGGTGGGCCCGCGCGGCGTGTTCTGCTCTCACCTCATGGCCGTCGCCTCTCGGCGACCGTGGCGCGTGAGTTCGCCGGCTACCCTCGCTGGGTGTTGGTTTGCGGTCGCTACGAAGGTTTCGACGAGCGCGTTCGGAACTTCGTCCACGACGAAGTCTCGCTGGGTGACTTCGTGCTCACCGGGGGAGAGATCCCAGCCATGGCGCTGGTGGAGGCCGCGATTCGCTTCATTCCAGGGGTGCTCGGCAACGAGCACTCGAGCGAGGTCGAGTCCTTCAGTCCCGAGCTGGCTGGCGGCCTCGAGTACCCGCAGTACACGCGCCCCGTGGAGTTTCGGGGCTTCGGCGTGCCGGACGTCCTCAAGTCGGGCAACCACGAGAAGATCGAGAAGTTCCGCCAAGCGGAGTCGGCGAGGCTGACGCGCGAGCGCAGGCCGGACTTGTTGGGCCAGACGGAGAACGACGAATGACGCGGCGGATTGCCTTGGCGCTCGTTCACTACCCGATCCTGGACAAGGCCGGGGCGGTGGTGACGACCTCGATCACCAACCTCGACGTGCACGACATCGCGCGTTCGACCTACACCTACGGCATCTCACCCTACTTCGTCGTGCATCCCGTGGCGGGCCAGCGCGAGCTGGTCGAGCACGTGAAGGCGCACTGGACCGAGGGGAGCGGCGCTCGCCGCATCCCCGACCGCAAACCTCCGCTCGGCAACGTCGAGATCGTCGACGGGCTGGAGACGGCGCGGCGCACGTTGAGCGCGGACGCGGAACTGTGGGTGACGTCGGCCAAGCAAATCGACGGGGCGCTCGAACACGATGTGGCCCATCGTCGCCTGGTCGCCGACGGGCCGCCCGTTCTCTTGGTGTTCGGAACCGGTTGGGGCTTGGCGGACAGTGTGCTGGAGGCAGCGACGGTAGCGCTGGCGCCCATTCGTTCGCCCCGTCCCGACGGTTACAATCACCTCAGCGTGCGAGCTGCCGTCGCGATCTTGCTCGATCGCCTGTTGGGTGGCCCGAGCCGGGGCGGCGTGTGAGCCGGGTGAGCGGCGGCTTTCACCAGACGGCATTCTGGCGCCACGCAGCGCACTGGGGGGCTTCGCGTGGGCCGCGCGCGTTCGTGCGCTGGTCACCTCCGGTGATTGGCCTCTTGTTCGCGGCTCTGCTGCCGAGCGCCCGCCGCTTGGTGGCCCGCAATTTGCGGCTGATTTTCGGCCGACGTGACGCATGGGTGGAGCTCCGCGACGTCGCTCGTACCTTCGTCCAGTTCGCCAGTTGCCTTGCGGAATCGCTCGGCGCCGATCGGTCGGAGGCGATGACCCGCGCTATCCGGGTGCGAGGAGGGAGCCGCGTCGAAGAGATGTTGGCGCGCAACCAGGGCTTCGTCATCGCGACAGCGCACGTGGGGCCTTGGGACGGCACCGCGCAGGCATTGGCTCAGCTGGGCGGCGCGCGCGTCATGATCGTGATGGCGCACGAGCACGATGCCGAAGCCGAGCAGCTCCACGATCAGGTGCGGGCGAAGGCTCAGCTGAAAGTGCTGCGGATCGGCCGCCATCCCCTCGATGCGCTGCCCGCGCTCGAACACCTGGCCAGCGGCGGCGTGGTGGCCGTGCAAGTCGACCGCGTTCCGCGCGGCAACGCCGCGGTCGCGGTGAAGCTGTTCGGGGAGGATTTCGCGGTTCCCCAGGGGCCCTTTCAGCTGGCAGGCTTGGCCAAGGTGCCGCTGTTGCCGATTTTCTCCGCCCGGACGGGCTATTTTACGCGCCGAATCGACATCGGATTTCCGGTGTGGCCATCCCGTCGACCTCGCGGGGAGGAGCTGCGCGAGCTGGCTCAATGCGTGGTGAGCCAGATGGAAGGCCAAATTGCGGCCTTCCCGCTGCAGTGGTTTCACTTCATCACGGACGAAGAGCAGCGCCAGGCGAGGGAGCAGGCGCTCGCGCGCGGCTGAATTCGCGCGAGATTGGACTGGCGAAGGGGCGATCCATTTGGCACAAGCGCGCCATGGATTTGTACGTGGGTCTCGGCGCGCTGCGCGGGCGGATCGAGCGCTATCGGTTCGACTTGCTGGAGCTCCCGGTGAGCCCCTCGTTGCCCAAGAACAAGACCCTGCGCACCTTCCGTGAGGCCAAGCCCCAGCTGGCGTTCTCGCTGCGCCTGGCTCCGACCTTCTTGGAGGCTCCGCAGCTGGACGAGCAGCAGATCGCCCGTGTGAATTCGGCTGCCGAGGCGCTGGGTGCGCGCTTCGTCGTTCTGCCGACCGGGCCCCGCTTTCGCCCCACCACGTCCAACCGCAAGCGTCTGATCGAGGCTGCCTCGCGCCTCGCCGCCGAGGGCCGACGCGTGGCCTGGGAGCCGCGCGGTCTCTGGGAGCAGGAAGAACTCGAGGTGTGGACCGAGGCAGCAGGCGCGCAGATCGTTCGCGATCTGACGCGTGATGCAGCGTCGTCGGCCGACGTCGAGTACACGCGCCTCTTGCCGTTCGGTTCGGGCGCGCGAGTGACGCAGCACTCGCTCGAGCGCTTGGCGCTCGCGCTGCAGGACAAAACGGCCGCGTACGTCGTGGTGGTCGGAGAAGGCGTGCAAGGCGCGCGCTCGCGTCTGCGCCAGTTGCTCGACGTCGGTGCCGAGCTCGAGTCCCAGCTCGACGACGAATACGACGACGAGTTCGCGGACGGCGAGCAGACCGATGGCGAGCAGGGCGACGACGAGCAGGAGAGCGACGACGAATGAAGCGCGGTCTCGTCATCTCGACACTCCCCGAGCTGGATGAAGTGGGCGAAGACGTGCTGCGCAAAGGCGGCACCGCGCTGCGCGCCGTTTTGACTTCGTTCTTCGTCGCGGCAGGGCAACGCCCTGGCCTGGCGCTCGCTCCGCTGGCCCTATTGGTGGCCGGAGTCGGCTCGGGCGTGCGCGTGTACGACGGCCGCTGCCGTCAGCCAGGCTTGCTGCAGAAGCGCCCCCGCGGCTTTCAGCCGGGTGAGAGCATCCCCAGTGCGGCCTACGCAGCCGTGCCGACGGCGTTCGGCGCGCTGGCGCTCGCCTGCGCCTACGACAGCGGTACGACGATCCTTTCGTGTTCGCGTCCGGGCATGCACGCGGCACGGGCTGCGGGCGCTGCTGGGCGCGCCGAGCTGCTCGAGCAGGCGGGCTCCCATGGCGGAGGCGCGCTGAATCAGTCGGCGCTCCGTCGCGCGTTGCTGGGCCAGTTCGGCCCCGCCGAGGGCGGCAACCTGTCGCCGGCCGACCTGTCGCCCCCGTCGCAGTTGGATGGTGCTGCGGCGAGCGCAGGAGCGGTCTCGGGGCTGCCCTGGGACGCCGAGCTCGACCCGGGTGCTGCCGGGTCGGAGTCGCCAGCCTTGGCGGCAGCAGCTGGCTCCGCGCACGGTATCGTGGCCATCGACGCCAACGGCCAGTTCGTCGCCCTGGGTCTGCGTGAGCTGACCAGCGCTTCGCTCATCGACGGGTTCGAGACGACCATGCCGCTCCTCGGTGAGCCGGTGATGCGCGGCGTCTCCCGGGTTGCTCCTGGCGCCGTCCTGCCTTTGGACTTGGCGCTCGAGGTCGAGCGAGATCCGGGTGGTGCCTTGATCGCAATCAGTGCCAAGCGGCTGGGCGCGAGCGGCGGACGTGAGCTGCGCTTGGGTCGCGATCCGGCCACCAAGGCGGTGGCTCGGTTGGATTCGCAGGTCATCGGCTGAGACCATCAGCCGACCGTCGGCTGACCGACTCTGGCGCGACGCGCAGGCCCCTCGCATGCGAGGGGGGGCAGGCGAACCGTCGAGGCATGCGAACCGCCCGGGGCGGAGAGCCCTCTCGAGCAAAAAAGAAGGGAGACGCTTTCGCGTCTCCCTTCACGGTGTCCATCTGACAGGATGCTGGGGCCGGATCTCGACCATGGCGCAAGCCGAGGCCGGTGTCCGAGCGTCCTGCCCGAAATCGAGGTGCCCGAAAATCAGGCGATCTTGTAGCCGTGCTGCTTCGCGAAGGCGAGCAGACCGATCTTGCTGATCGTGCGCAGATCGCTGGTGGCCAGCTTCAGCGTGACGAAGCGATCGAGCTCCGGAACCCAGAGACGGCGGCGCTGAACGTTCACGTTCTGCCAACGCGGCGTCTTGATGTTCGAGTGGGAAACGTTGCGCGCGCGGAGGCGGCGCTTACCGGTGATCTGACTCTTGGCCATGGGGCGGCGAAAGCTAGCCGATGGTCCTAGCCCCTTCAACCAGATTCGCTAAGCGGTCCACAGTGTCCGATTGGCTTGGAATTTCCCAATGAAAACAGGGAATTGTGGGCCGTTTTTCGAGTCGACTCTGGGAAATCGTCCGAGAAATCGACCTCAAGCCAAGCGCAGGGTGCCCAGGTGCCGGACCAGTTCCCGGCAGAACCGTCGGGCCGTCTCGAACCCAGCCCCGGGCCTCAATGCCGTCTCATCCATGTAAAGGCGGCGGGCCAGCTCGATCTGGATGGCGTGCAGCCTTTCCTCCGGTCGGCCGTAGCGTTCGGTCGTGTAGCCACCCCGGTACGGGGTGTCGTGGGCCACGTCGAAGCCGTGCTGCCGGGCCAGCTGGTCGAGCGCGTCGATGGCCGTGGCGGCCGCGGTGGTGCGACCGCGTGTCCCCGGCACCACGTCGGCGCGGCGCTCACCGAGGCGACCGAACGATGGCATCGAGTGTCCACAGAGCAGCAGCGCAAAGCCGAAGCGTTGGATCTTCTCTGCCACCAAACGCTCGAGCGCGCGGTGGTAGGGCCAATAGACCAGATCCAACCGCCGCTGCACCTCGCTTTGCGGGAGGGGCCCAGCCAGCGCGGGGCGCCCCTCGGTCGTGCGGCGCCACACCACGCCGTGAGGAGAGCCCGTCGACTTGCCTCCGGGCGTCGTGTGCGAGTCGAGATCGTCGGGCGCGCGATTCAGATCGACCAGGTAGCGGCTCGCCTTGCCGACGAGCAGACTGGCACCTTCGTCCGGGGCGTCGGCGAACAGCCGATCGACGAAAAGGTCGGCGTCACGGCCCAGGCTGCGGACCGGAGCCGCGCACAGCGCCATCGACTCGGGATCGAGCGAGATCCCGGCATGCGGGACCTCCACAATCACCGGCGTCTCGACCGAGCGGGCGTTCTCGACGGAGAAGTACACTTCACCCGCTCCTACCATGACGGGCAGCAAAGCCCGAGCCCAGGCGAGCGGATTCAGCCTCGCGGGTGCGACTTGCGGTGGGCGGAGCGCACCTGTTCGCGGCTGACGTGGGTGTAGATCTCGGTGGTGGCGATCGAGGCGTGGCCGAGGAGGGTCTGGACGCTGCGCAGATCGGCGCCGCCGTCGAGCAGATGGGTGGCAAACGAATGTCGCAGGGCGTGAGGGTACAGATCGGCACCCAAGCCGGCGCCCCTGCCGTAGGCCCGAACCAACTTCCAGAAAGCCTGGCGGCTCAGAGGTCGTCCGGAGGGGCCAGCGATCAGGTGCAGGCTCTGGGCGCGAGCCGGAGCTCGCGAACGGGCGTCCAGGTACTCGCGCAGATGGGCCATCGTCAGGTGGCCGATTGGGACAGTGCGCCGCTTGTTGCCTTTGCCCAGCGGGGTCACCAAACCACGGTCGAAGTCGACGTCGCCCACCATGAGCCCCAGCACCTCGCTCGCTCGCAGACCGGCTGCGTAGGTGAGGCTGAGCAGCGCCCGATCGCGCTGGCCACGTAGGGTCGTCAGGTCGGGCAGGGCGAGCAGGCCGAGCACCTCGGCTGCCGGTTGGGTCTCGGGCAGGCGGCGCCCGACGCGGGGGCGGACCAGCTCGGCCGAGGGATCGTCGGTGCGGCGGCCCTCGTCGAGCAAGAAGCGAAAGAAGCCGCGGAGGGAGGAGAGAGCGCGCGCCAGCGAACGAGCGGAAAGGCCCCGGGAGGTGGCATGCTGCAGGTAGGCTCGCAGCTGCTCGGCATCGATCTGGCCGCTACGTTCGACCCCGGCTTCGCCCAGGAATGCCGTGAGGCCGTTCAGGTCGTGGCCGTACGCGCCCACGGTCAGTGGCGAGAGCGCTCGCTCGACCCGGCAGTAGGCCAAATACGCGTCGACGTCGTGCTCGAGCGGGAGAGCCATGGTCAGCTGAGGCGGGGAGGGCGGACGCGGGGAAGCCCCGCGCCGCTCAGCTTAGCCCGCCGGCAGCTGCTTGGACAAAGTCGCGCAAGAGCGGCAACGGATCGTCCTGCCGCATCAGCGCTTCACCGACCAGCGCAGCGCTGGCCGGGCCCCGGGCCAGCGTGCGTACCGCCGCGGCATCGCGCACTCCCGAGAAGTGACAGGCGACGATGCCCGCCGGCAGGGCCTCGATCACCCGAGTCGCGCGTGAGCCATCCATCGCCAGAGTGTCCAGATCACGCGCGTTGACCCCGATGACTCGCGCCCCGGCGTCCAGCGCTACGGCGCTCTCTTCTTCCGAGGTCACCTCGACGATCGGAACCAGCTCACGCGCTTCGGCCGCGGCCACCAGTCGAGCCAACGACTCGGGGGTGAGGCAACGAACGATCAGCAGGGCCGCCGAGCCGCCGTAGGCGCGCGCCGCGTCCAGCTGGCACTCGTCGACGATGAACTCCTTGCACAAGAG
>DATIDO010000707.1:0-6747 GCA_035456245.1 Polyangiaceae bacterium | reverse complement strand
TAGCGCGTTATCACTTGCTCGAGCCGCGCGAAGCGCGAGCGCGCGGCTTACGCGCGCCCAACGAAAAAGGGTGGAGGAGCCAGAGGGATAGCGAACGAGCGAAGTAGCGCCGCACCCCACACGCGGTGAGGGGGTGCGGCGCTGCGTAGCGAGCTATCACTTGCTCGAGCACTTCATGTTGCACATGAGGTCGTTGGCCGCACAGCCACACTTGCTCTTGGCGGGAGCTGCGGGCTTGGCCGTAGCCGCCGGGGCGGTGCTGCCCGTCGAGCCGCTGGACGTCGTGGTCGTCGGCTTCTTGACGGTGGTGGTCGGCTTCTTGGCGGTGGATGCCGGAGCGGCCTCCTCGCTCTCGGTGCCGGTTGCGGGCGGCTTGGCGTCGGCCGCGGGTAGCGCGGTCGTCGTAGCCGTGGGCAGTGGAGCCGCGGTCTGCGTCGGAGCGGCGGCCACGGTCGGCGCGGCAGGCGCCGGCGGAGCCGGATCTTCCTTGCCCATCATGGCGAAGACGGCCGCAGCTGCGACGGCTGCGACGACGATGGCACCACCGATGATGAAGAGCCCCGTGTTGCTCTTGGGCGGGGGCAGGGTCTCGCTGGCCAGTCCCGGGCTGCGCGTCACGCCCAGCGGGGAGGCGAGAGGCGAGGCCAGCGGCGTACCGAGCGGCGAGGGGGCACCGAAGGGTGCCGCGGCGACCGGGGCTGCGGGGCGGGCTTCGGCTGCGGCCGTCAGGGCGCGCAGATCGATCAGGCCCGAGTCGTCGGAGGTCGAAGGACCGCTCGGCGCCGGAACACTCGGGCGCGACGTCGTGGCCGCGCTGGTGAGCGCGCTCAGCGAGAAGAGCACGGAAGACTCGTTGCGAGCTCCCGTGGTCGCCTGCTGATTGCTGGCGGCGAAGGGGTTCACGCCACCCGAGGCCAAGCCAGCGCTGGCGCTGGTGGTGACCTCGTGCTCGCTGCCCGCGCGGTCGTAGCTGCCGAACAAGTCGGCGCCTGCCGGCTTCTTGGCGGCGGCCGCGGCGGGTGCTGCCGCAGCCAGGCCAGCACCAGCGAGGCCAGCCGCAGGCCCAGCGGCCCAGGGCGTCTCGTCGGGAGCCGTCGACTGCGCAGCGGCAGCATGGGAGTCGGCCGGGGCCGCAGCGGCATGAAGCGCAGCGACGACCTCGTCGACTTCACCGAGCACCTTCCAGTCGGCGAAACCGTCCGTCCAGAGGTAGGTCTGGGCGGTGACCGTGCCAGCGTTGTACGCGGCCACGAGATCCGAAACGCTCATTTGGCGCTGATCGCCCTCACCAAAATCCACAGTGTACACAGGTCCTCCGCTTTCGGGGGCGCCGGCCTCATCGGGGGCCGGGCCAGGATCGAGATTGCCGTCGGCGACGCCGCCGGCATAGACGTTCACAGGGCTCACATTGCCGTCGATGACGATCGACGTGCCGCATTTCCTGCAGCGAATCTTGGCCAGACGGCTCTGGACCTTCTCATCGGCAATCGAGTACTTGGCTGAACAGGTCGGGCAGGAAATCTTCACTAGGGTCTATCCGGTTCCCGCGAACCGGCGGGGGCCGGCGCGGGTGCTAGCAAGTCAGACGTACGAGAGCGATCCCCGATCTGCGCTCTCGCCCACGGGCCGTTGGGTCGGGTCACCCGCGAGCCGTCGACTTTTATCATGCATTGGAACGCTTTCCAGGGGGGACGGATCTGCGGGGCAAAATCGGTGCAGGGATTCCGATCTGCTGGTCGAGTGGTTGCCCGAGCGGAATTTCAGCCCTGGCCGGATAGTTCGAGGAGGAGACGAATCGAACTGAGGCGTTCCCCCAGCTCGGGATTCGGGGGCTCGGCCTGGATGGCCCGCTGGAGGGAGGCGTGGGCATCCTGCAATCGGCCCTCGTCGAGCGCCCGCAGGGCGTTGCGGGCCTGGAGCTTGCCAGCGGAGGTCGTGCACAGCTGGTCGAGCGTGCGCGGCCCCGGCGCCTCCGATTTCGAGCGTCGCTCCTTGAGCAGGGCGAGATCGTACTCGGCGCGCAAGCGATGGTGCTTGAGTACACGGTAGGCCTCGGCGCCACGGGCGAAGAGACTGCGCGTGGCTTCGCGCGTTGCGTCGTCCGCGCCCACGTGGCGATCGGGGTGGAACCGTTCCGAGAAGCGGTGGAAGGCGGGTTGGATGGCAAGGGGTGCAGCGTCCGATTCGAGCCCGAGCACCTCGTAGTGGTCCAGCTCGGCGAGCCGCGCGTGCAGCTCCTTGATCTCGGCGGGTGATGCCCGCTCTCCGTGGTCGTCCAACTTCGCTTGGCTCCCGGCTCGGCTCAGCCGTGCGCGGCCGACACACCGACCAGCCGCAGGACGGCGTTGGCTCGCTGTCCCGTCGTTTGGTCGCGCGCGGCGACCTGCAGCATGCCGCTCTCGTCGAGTGAGAAGGTGACGTCCACCTTCACGCTGCCGCGCGGTCCGGGCGAGAGGCCCGAGAGTTCCACCTCACCGAGCACGGTGTTCGCTTCGAAGCGGTTTGCCTCACCCTGACTCACGCGCACGCGCACCAGCGTCTGGTGATCGCGCGCGGTGGCGAACGTACGTGTGCGTTCGCAGGGGATGGGGCTGTTGCGCTCGATCAGCTGATCGACGTAGCCGCCGACCGTCTCGACACCGAGCGAGAGCGGCGTCACGTCGATGAGCAGCGGAGCGCGCACGCCTGCGACGCTTCCCGTCGTTTGGCCCTGGCCGACGAAGCCGTGAGGCTCGTGGCCGAGCGTCTGAAGCGGCGCAGGCGCAGAGGGTGCGTGAGCGGGTGGTGAGGGCGCCGCGCTGCCCGCGAGGGCCGTGCGCTCCCACGCGCTACCCGGCGTGCCGGTGGAGACGGCCGTGCGCGCGTGCGAGGCGACGGCAGAGCCGCGGGTGGCGACATGCGAAGGCTCGTCCGGGCCCCTCTGTGGTGATGGACCGGGGCCCGCACCAGCAGCAGGTCCCAGCACCGTCGCGTCGAAAGACGCTTGGGGCGGCTGCGGGGAGAATGCGCCGGGACCGAGCGCGGTGCGCAGGCTGACGGGATCGGCCTCGGGCGCCGCGGGACGCGGAGGGGGACCAGCAGGCGGAGCGCCACGGCCCGCGGGCGCAGCAGGGGCACCACGACCTGGTGGCGCGGCGGGCGCAGCAGCCGGCGGCTCGATGCGGGGGACGAACTCGTCGGCTTCGAGCCCGGCCTGTGCCTCCAGCTCATCCAGATCGAAGCCGGAGATCGAGAGATCGTCGTAGGGACCACGGGCGGAGGTCGGAGCTCCCTGCAGGGTGGGCAGCTCGATGCCGCCTGTGCGTTCGGCGGCCGCTCCGCGACCACTCACCAGCGGGAGGCTCAGATCGTGATCCGACTCGCGTGCGCTCGGCAGATCGACGCTACCGGTGCCGAGACGTGTGGCCGCAAAACCGTGCGCAGGCAGATCGACTCCACCTGCAGGTACGGCGGGCAAGCCTGCCGAAGCCGAGAGCTTGGGCATCGCGGGCAGATCCACGCGCGCCACCGATGCCGGCAGATCGACCGCCTCGGGCGTGGCCGGCAGATCGACCTCGTCCGACTCGTGCTCGATCAGATCCGAGAGATCGAAGGCGACGGAGCCGTCTGCCGCGGTGGGAGCAGGCTCGAGCGCGGCGGGGAAGAAGGGATCGACGGCTGGCGGGGCAGCCGCTGGCGTCGGCACTGCGGGGGCCTGTGCTGCGGGCGCCTGTGCCGTGGGCAGAGCAGCGGCAGCAGAGACGGCCGGCTTCTTGGCGACGGCCGCAGGGAGATCGGCACTTGGTTCGGCGGCAGGGCGGTCGGCAGGGCGTTCGGCGGCAGGGCGACGAGGTGGCTCCTTCGGTCCTGCGGCGAGCAGAGTGGCGAGGCCCGGGGCCACGCTCGGCGTGGTCGGGTAGATCGAGGTGACCTCTTCGAAATCGTCGTCTCCCAGTGAGGTGGGTGGCGCGCTCGGGGTCGTGATGGTCGGCGTCGTCGTGGTTGGTGACGGCGGCGGAGTGACGGAGCCCGGTGCGACCGAGCTGCGTCCGGGCGGCAGGCTGCTCGAACGATTTTCGGAGCCGGGCAGGCGTGACAGCGAGCTGGTGCTGGTGACGCGCGAGTCGGACAGCGGCGGCAGCTTCGACAGCGTGCTGTTGCTGGTGGCGCGGGTCGCGCTGGGTTCGTCGAGCGCACCACCGACGCCCGAGAGCGTCTTGAGTGGGCCGGTCTTGATGTTTCCCGCGGTGGTGGGGAGGGGAGCCACCGCAGCCGATGGTGCGGCGCCGAGCGGCGGCGTGGTCGTCGACTTGGCGGCGCCGGGCGGGCCGGTGAGCGTCTTGAAGGGCGTGCCGGCTGCGGCGGCGCCAGTGCCAGGCGCCGCAACAGCAGGGCTCGGCGAGGCCACGGCGGGCAGGCCTGCATCGGCTCCTACAGCGGGTCCCACGCCAGCGAGGGTCTTGTAGTTGCGGGGTGAGGGGGCGAGCCCGGGCAGATCGCGATGCTTCTCGATGGGAGCAGCCGGCGTGCCGGCATCCGGTTCGCCGACACCCATCAGCGTGCGCGGTCCTCGGTCCTCCTTGCCATCGTCGGCCTCCGTCATGCGCACGGCGGGCATGTCGCGACGCGTCGCCGCGGTGGGCGAGCCTGCGATCGGCGCTGCGGGTGAGGGTGCGCTCGGTCCGGCGCCCAGCGACGAACCGGCACGAGGCAGCGCGGTGAGCAGCGAAGGCTCACGACCCTCGGCTGCATTGGCGTCGCCGCCGGTGCCCGGCATCGTCTTGCGCAGCCCAGCGAGACCCGTCTGAGTTCCCGAAGGGCGGGCCAGCGGGCTGGTGACGCCCGGAGCCGAGGGGAACTGGCTGCGGGGAGCCGGCGGGCGACTGGAGCGCCGAGTCTCGGGTGGTAGCAGCGAGGCTGCCTTGTTCTCGAGCGCGGCGGCTTGAATGGCGGCGCCGATGGCCACGACTTCGTCGGGGTTCACCCGACTCTGCGGCATCTTGCCGAAGAAACTGGAGACGCGTCGGCGCACCAACGGGATGCGAGTGGAGCCGCCGACCAGCAAGATCTGATCGAGATCCTTGGTGGAGATGCCCGCGATGTCGAGGGCCTCCTGGCTGACGGCCAGGGTGCGGTCGACCCACGGCTCACACAGCTTTTCGAGGTCCGAGCGCTTCATCGAGAACTCGAAGTCGATGGTCTTCGACAGCTTGCCGTGTCCCACGCCATCGACGCGGATCTTCGACATGCTGCGCGTCGACAGGTCGATCTTCAGCTTCTCGGCCGCCAGGCGCAGCTGCTCGCGCACGCCCGTGTGCTTCTCGGCGTCGATGCCGTGCTTCTTCTTCAGCTCCTCGGACATCGCGTCGACGATGGCGATGTCGATGTCGTCACCGCCGAGGAACGTGTCGCCGGCCGTAGCCAGTACCTCGAAGACGTTCTCGCTCAGATCGAGCAGGGTGATGTCGAAGGTGCCACCGCCGAAGTCGTAGACGGCGATGCGCTCGCGACCCTTCTTGCCGAAGCCATAGGCCAGCGCCGCGGCCGTCGGCTCGTTCAGGATGCGCAGGACTTCGAGTCCCGCCACGCGCGCTGCCACCTTGGTCGCCGCGCGCTGCAGGTCGTTGAAGTTGGCCGGGACGGTGATGACCACCTCGCCGACCGGCTCGCCCAGTCGTTGCTCGGCGATGGCGCGGGCGCGCTCCAGCACCAGGGCGCTGATTTCGGGCAGCGTGTAATCGGCGCTGCGACAGCTGACCAAGGTGGCCTTGCCCGGCCCCTCCTTCAGCTCGAACGGAAAGCGTGAGCGGGCCTTCTGAACGTGCTCGCTCTCCCAGCTGCGGCCAATCAGGCGCTTGATGGAGAACACGGTGTTCTCCGGATCCAGGCTGCGCAGCTCTTTGGCGTCGTAGCCCACGATGGGGGGGCCGTTCGACGGTAGCGAGACCACGCTGGGCAGCAGCGCCCGGCCGAGGTCGTCCTTGAGCGCGGTGGCACGGCCGTCCCGTACGGCCGCCACGACGGTATTGGTGGTCCCGAGGTCGATCCCGACGACAGCCATCAGCAGGGCACTCTGGCGCAGAAGGTAAGGGGCGTCACGGCCCGCGAGCCTACCAGCGGCTGGGTCTCACGGGAAACTTAGCGCCAGTCGGACCCCCGACGCCGAGCCGGGTACCCGGTTGGAGCGAATCAGCCGAGGCGGTCGCCGCTCGCCAGCGACCGGCCATTGATCAGGTCGCGCGCGGCGAGGGCACGCTTGCCCTCGAGCTGCGCAGTGAGCACCTCCAGGCGCCCCGAGCGCGCTCCGACGAAAAGGCGCCCCGCGTCGGTCAGGACGACCCCCGGCTCGAGCGCCGTCTGGTCCGGGCCGAGCTCCGCCTCCGCTACGGCGCGAGCGGCGAGGATGCGCACTTGCTGCTCCCGCTTGCCGTGCAGGCGGCAGCTGGCTCCCGGTCGCGGGGCGAGGCCGCGGATCTGCCAGACCAACTGTTCGGCCGTGGAGGTCGCGAAATCGAGGCGGGCGTCGTCCGGGCCCAGGGGAGGGGCGTGCGTGGCCCGAGCGGGATCTTGGGGGGTGGCCACCAGCTCGCCCCGAAGCAGGCGCGGGAGGTCCTCCCTCACCAAATCGGCAGCCAGCAGGCCCAGCTTGTCGAACAGTGTGCCCGTGTCGTCCTCGGGCACGATGTCGAGTTCGCGTCGGGACCATACGGGGCCTGTGTCGAGGCCCTCGTCCATCTGCATCAGGCACACACCGGTGCGCCGCTCACC
>DATIDO010000706.1:0-5160 GCA_035456245.1 Polyangiaceae bacterium | reverse complement strand
CGGCTCGGCGTGGTGCTGATTGGCGGCGGCATGCCCGAGCGCAGTGACGATCCAGCGCGTCCCTACAACACCAGCGTCGTGATCGGTCGTGGCGGCGAGCTCTTGGGCAGCTACCGCAAGGTCCACCTGTTCGATGTCGATCTCCCCGACGGTACGCAGCTGACCGAGTCAGCGGGCAACTCGGCGGGTGGAGAGGTCGCCGTGGTCGACGTACTCGGGCTGCGTGTCGGCCTGTCCATTTGCTACGATCTGCGGTTCCCGGAGCTGTTCGCCCAGGAGCGGGAGCTCGGCGCTCAGCTGCTCACGCTGCCTGCCGCGTTCACCGCTACGACGGGGGCGGCCCACTGGCACGTATTGCTCCGCGCGCGGGCCATCGAAACGCAGTGCTATCTGCTGGCCGCAGCCCAGTGGGGCGAACATCCCCGCGGCCGCCGCACCTATGGGCATTCGCTGGTGATCGATCCCTGGGGCGTGGTGCTCGACGAGCGGGCCGAGGGCCTCGGCTTCGTTTGCGCGGACGTGGCGCCGGAGCGGGTGGAACAGGTGCGGAGCAGCATGCCGCTGGCGGCGCATCGGCGCCTCGGGCGGCCGTGCTGAGGCCCGGCTGATGTGATGGCGGGCCCAGCCGATGGGCCCAGCCGAAAGGTCGCCGCTCAGAGGTGGCGGCGCGCGATGTCGGTCCAGGTGCCCTGCGGCTCGAGCGAGATGTAGTTCTGCCAGAGCGGTCGAGCCTTCTCGGTCTCACCTAGCTGCTCGTAAGCCATCGCCAGGTTGAAGTAGGCGTCGGCGAAATGAGGATCGGCCTCAAGTGCGCCCAGGAAATACTCGACGCTCTTCTCCGGCTCGCCGCGCTCGAGCATGAGGTAGCCCAAGTTGTACTTGGCCTCCGGCTGGCGCCCGTCGATCTCGAGCGCCTTCTGATAGTGCTGGCGGGCCAGGTCGACGTCTTGGCGACGGAAGGCGATGTTGCCGAGGTTGGTGTGGGCGATGGCCAGCCAGGGATCGTACTCGATCGCCTTCTCGTAGAGGGCTACCGCCTCGTTCATGGTCGCCGGATCCTCGTCCAGCTCGCTGGCACGCAGGTACAGGTCGTAGGCGGTCTTGGCGCGCTCGCGCCCAGCGCTGGGGCGGAGGACCCGCACGATGTCTTCGCGCAGGGTCTTCACCTCGAGGTCGAGGACCATCTGACCGGTCTCCGGCTCGAAGTGGCCCTCGGTCGTTTGCACCACGACGCGGCGACCGTCCGAGACGATGCGCAGTTCGTGCAGCGGGCGCGCCAGGCGCGGCAGGTTGCTGCGCAGGTTGGCGATGGCTCGAGTGACCTGGCGGAGGCCGATGTTGTTGTCGAGCAGAGCCTTGGCGGCGCGCAGCGCGATCAGGTCCTGGAAGTCGTAGGCGCGTCGTCCCTTGCGACGGGCGCTGGGCGTGACGATGCCCGACTTGTCGAGGGTGCGCAGGCGACTCTCGCTCAGCCCAATCAGGCGCGCGATCTCGCTGCGAGTGAAGACGTCGGTGACGGGCTCACGTGAGCCAGCCGAGCTGGGCGGGGGCTCACTCGGCGCACCGAGGCGTTCGGGCGCAACCCGTCCACCACCCGGGCCGAACACGACGTGGATGATCTTTTCCTGCTGCTTCTTCTTGCGGCTCATCGGCACGGTCGGGGCGAGCGCGCATCGATCCACGTTCGCGGGTTGGGTGTCAACGCGATGGTGATCTCCTAGCCGGAAGCGGTGTTCCGTGTGGGGCCGCCGAGGTAGCGCTGGGTTTGCGCTCGGGGCCTCGTCGGATCGGATCTGCTCAGCTGCTCCGTATTGACGAGGGCACTTCCGGGATCCTCGGGCACGGAACCTCCGAGGACGGCCCATCGGGGGCTCGATGGTACGGCGCTCGACCTCGTCGGGACGGTGTCGAGTTTCTGCCGAGGAGCGATTCGACGAGGACGCGTCATCGACTGGGTCGTCGAACGAGAGCTGGTGGGTCGAGGCCGGCATGCGCGCGCGGTCGAGCTCGGCACTGGAATCATTCGTGAGGAATCGGTGAGTCAGGAGCAGGAGGGCTGGATGGGTCCCGTGGTCACGATGCGGCGATGGCGGAGAGGGCATCCTGAGGTGAGCGAATGATGAGACGATGGCGAGTGGGGGAAGGCTGGTCTGCCCGGCCGGGAAGGTCGGTGGGTGCGAGCCCGCGTCGATGGGTTCGGTGCAGCAGCCGGCCGAGCTGGGCCGGTGAAGGTCGCGAACCAACCTGGGCGAGGTGAGCTGCCCGAGGAGGGCCGGTCGCTCACCGAATCGCGGCCGGTCGCTCGGGAGCTCGGCTATCGGCTCGAGCAGACAGAAAGGTGGCGACGCAGACGAGACGGGACAGGCGAGCCCCCGTCGTGGGGTGGCGCGCTCGAACTCGCCCTGGGGTGCCCAGGCGCCCGGTCCGCTCGTGGTCGGTCCAAGGGCACCGCAGGTCGGTTGGCGCCGCAGGTCGGTTGGAGCTGCAGTCCCGTTGGCGCTGCAGTGGGGTGATGTAGGTGTTTTCTTTTCCGCCGAGCCCGGTCGGCTTTAGTGTCGACCCATGTTCACTTCTTCCGCACGTTCCGGGGCCGAGCGCCGCCGCAACCAGATGTTCGTGACGCGAAATACCGAGTACCACCTGCGCGACGGCGTGTGCGTCGCCGTCCGGGACCGCCGCACCGACTGCTGGCTGGAAGGCCATTTGGCGCTGGGTCGCAGCTTGAGCGGCGGAGTGCGCGTGCTTCCCAATGGGACGGCCATCCCGATCCCGGCGGCTCCCCAGGTTGGTGAAGCGCTGTACTTCTCCGCCGAGGGGCGTGAGTTGATTACCAGCGTCCTGTGCAGCGTGGAGCGGCCCGCCAAAGACCTCGTCGCCTCCTACGCGTGAGCAGTGGTCCGACCAATTGGTCGCTCGTGTGTGTAGACGAGTTCGCTTTCGCTTCGAATAAACGCGAAATTTACTTCGCTGTTCGTGCCGTGAGATTGGATTCTGTTCCGCGAAAGCTTCATTTTTTCGTCAGGAATGCGAATCGGGCCCTTGGGCATCGTTCTTGAACTCTCTTTCCCGACTGCGGTCGAGGCCCTGAGGGGTCCACCGCCACTGGTTCTACCAATCAAGAGGATTCATGAGCGCCAACCTGACCATCGACGCATCTCCGCACCCCATCTCGGCCGCCCTCGAGTCGACCGCCCCCGGGGTCTTGGCTCGTGGCACTTACGACGAGCTTCGGGGCCACGGGCTCTCGGACGTGGACATCATGGCCTTCGCCGGTGAGCTCTTGGCCCTGGTCGCCACGGGCGTGCGCGAAGACATCCAGAGCTGATTAGGCTGGGCTGACTAGGCTGGGCTGAAATGGCCCAGAGCTGAGTAGGGAGGCGCAGGCCCCAAAACTCCGGGAGTCGCGGACTACTGTGCCTAGCGCCGGTGGTCCCTGGCTCCCTGTCGTTTTTCCGGCGCTTTCAGTGTCCCCGAGGCCCCATGCACTCCGGCGCATTGACAGCACCCGGAGAGCCTGGGAACAGTTACCCACCGTGATCGCGGATTCCGCCAGCGCTGTTCCTGAGTTTACCCTCGTCGTGACCGAAAAGGGGGGCCAGGAGCGCCGGATGGCGTTTCGTTCCGGCGAACTCACCGTTGGGCGTGTCCAGGGAAACGAGGTCGTGTTGCCCAAGGGCAACGTTTCCAAGAAGCACGCGCGCATCCTCTATCGCGAGGGGCGCTTCATCGTCACCGACCTCAACAGCACGAACGGGACCTACGTCAATCGGCAGCGGATCGCGCAAGCCACGATCGTCCGTGACGAAGACACGATCCTGATTGGTGACTTCACTCTCCGCGTCGAGGTCAGCGCAGGAGAGGGCCCGCCCAGTGATCCGCTGACCCCGCGCCGCGAATTCGACGCGCCGGTGCCGACCATGACGCCGGCTCCCGAGGTCACCCTCCAGCACTCACTGACCCATCACTCGAGCCACCCCGGCTGGGAGCGCGTGACGGCCAACGAGGAAGCGGTTGCTCGCAGTTCGTCGGGCCCGCCCGGACGCAACACCGAGCCTCCGCAGCCCGAACTCTCCAACGTCAGCCAGCGCTTCGCGGACCTCTCCGCCAACCATCGCCGCGCCGTTGCCCAGGTGATCCTGCTGCTGCGCGAGCGCCGTGGGGCTCCGCCAGCGCAGCCCGACGATCGCGATTCCCGCGACGTCGCCGCGCTCGCCTCGCAGATCATCGATCAGCTGCTGGTCGACGGCCTGGTGCTCACCGGCACCTCGGCCGAAGCCGTCGTGCAGCAGGTGCAAGACGAATGGCTGGACGTGGGACCGCTTCGCGAGTTGCTGCGTGATCCCGCCGTGTCGTCGATCGCCATCTCCCGCTTCGACGAGCTGATCGAGACGCGCGACGGGCGGCAGCAGGTCTGCCCGCCCGGGTTCTCGTCGGCGGAGTCCCTGGAGCTCGCCCTCGAGCGACTGGCCGCTCGTTCGGGCGCACCGCTGGGGACCGAGACGATCGTGGAGCGC
Source organism: Polyangiaceae bacterium (assembly GCA_035456245.1). Lineage (GTDB taxonomy): Bacteria > Myxococcota_A > Polyangia > Polyangiales > Polyangiaceae > NIC37A-2. The sequence goes on along the minus strand of DATIDO010000706.1, from coordinate 646 downwards.
GTGCTGGGCGGCGGCGTGCGCATGGCGGTGCTGCGCGGCGCTATGGCACCCGACGGCCCGCTCGGAGTCCTGGAGAAGCCGCGGCGCATCAAGAGTTCGCTCGACGACCTGGTGCGTCGGGGGGCCATCTCGCGCACCATGGCGACCTTCTTGGGCCAGTGCGTGCAGGCGCGGGTGAACATGCTCGTGATCGGGCCGCGCGACGAAGGCCTGCAGATCGTACTGGGCGCCTTGGCGACCGCGGCGCGCGAGCGGGTGGTAGCCATCTCCGACTTCGACGAGTTCGCCGGCGACTCGGAGACGATGGTCCGGCTCGATCCGACCGTCCTGCAGGGCGACACTCGTCGTCTCTTCGACGTCGCGTCCTCCATCCCGCAGGCTCGGCTGCTGGTGACTTTGTCGAGTCCGGGCCTGGCCGCAGCCGCGCTCGAGGCTTTGGGTGGCGGTCTCAGCGGCGTCTTCTGTTCGCTGCGCGCCTCCAGCCTGAACCGAGGGCTCCTGCGCCTGCCCGCCGATCTGGCCAGCGAACGGCCGCGCATCGCGCTCGAGGTGGCGACCGCTTGGGTGCAGAGCTCGTTCGAGCTGGTGATCGAGGTGGCGCGTCTGCGCGATGGCCGCATCCGCGTACTGCGCGTGGCCGAGATGG
>DATIDO010000705.1:0-5657 GCA_035456245.1 Polyangiaceae bacterium | reverse complement strand
GGCGCAGCCCACCGCCCAATCCACCGCGCCGCTCGCGGTCCAACCAACCCAGGCGCCGCGACCAACCAAGCGCTACGGCGAGGCTCCACGGTCCCACCGCGAAGCATTGCTGCACCAGCTGGACGCTCGTTTCCAGCGGCGTGCCGACAAGGGCCGGCAAGTCGAGCTGCCGCTCGCCGACTCGTCCCATTGGAAGCGCGTGCGCTTCACTGGCATCGATCACCTGACGGGCTTCGTCTACGGCGAGGATCGGCACATGCTCACCAGTGCCTTCGCCTTCCAGCTCGAGCCGGGTGAAAAGCCCAGCACCGCGCTGTGCATGGAGCGCTTCGAGCGGGATGGCCTGGCCCGGTTCCGCAAAGCCAAAGGCACCTTCACACCCATCGTCGAGACCGAGGGGAAGTGGCGCAAGAACCCGCTGCTCATCCACAAGGCCGACGGTCGGCTCACGTTCTTCTTCTCGCGCTACGAGTTCTCGGCCGCTTGGGCTGCCTATCCTGCCTACCGCGACGGATGTCTCGTCTACGCGACGGTGGTGTTCTGGGAGGACGAAGAAGAGCTGGCGCGCCAGGTGCGCGATCACTGGGTGGAGCAGGCCTTCGGCTCCTTGCGCACCCGAAGTGACGAGGTCCCCCAGCGGCGCTGAGCCACGTCGCGGTTTCGTCGTTCGCGTCGAGCGCCGAGAACACGGCGCCGAAACTCTGCCGAGCGAGTTCAGAGGAACGCGACGGTGAGCGTCGCACCGTAGAGCACGCAGCAGCCCAGCCAACTCGAGCGGAGCCAGCCTCGACCCCACCAAGGGGCGAGGGGGGGAACGGCCCAGGCGAGGCAACCCCTCCACCAGCGAAGCTGACCGATCTGCCAGGCCAGCGCCGTGTGGACGGTCACCCAGGTCGCGAACAGGACCAGGAGGGCGAAGTACAGGGCGACTTCCAAGGCCCCCAGCCTGCTGAAAGTCGGCTGTTTCGACAAGGGCGCTGGCTCGACCGCACCGCAGTCGTGGAGTAGGGTCGGGGCAACGTGCGCGCCTCGCTCCTTGCCCCGCTGTCGGTCCTGCTCGGCCTGCTCGTCGCCCTCCCGGCCCTCAGCCCTTCGGCTCGGGCGGACGGCCGTGCTTCCCGCCCCGATGTGATTTCGGTCAGCGAGATCCGCAAGGGCATGACGGGCTACGGCCTGACGGTCTTCGAGGGCACCAAGCCGGAGAAGTTCGACGTCGAGGTGATCGACGTGCTCGAGAACTTCCGTCCTCGCCAAGAGCTCGTCCTGGTCAAGACCAAGCACCCGCGCTTGGAGGTCGCCAAGATCGTCGCCGGCATGAGCGGTAGCCCCATCTACCTGAACGGCAAGATGATCGGCGCCTACGCCTACGGCTGGTCGTTCGGTGTCGAACCCGTGGCAGGCGTCACGCCCATTCGCGTCATGCTCGACGATCTGGAGCGGCCGCTGCCCAAGACCTTGCATGGCCTACCGCTCGCCAGCCTGCCCCCGCGTTCGCGCGCGACCGAGACGGGCCGCTTCGAGGGCGCCGACTACGACGTGCGCGCTCACGCGCAGGCTCGCGCCAGCCAAATGGCTCGTATCGACCAGCCGGGCGCCGTTCCGCTCGCCACGCCACTCTTGCTCGGGGGCGTTACCCCTGGCGTGCTTCAGGTGGCGCGACAGCTGCTCGAGCCGCTCGGCCTCGAGCCGCAGCAAGGCGGAGGCGGCAGCAGCAAGAAGGCACCGGCGGCGAGCGAACGTCACTACGTGGACGGCGGCGCCATCGGCGTGGATTTGGTCCGAGGCGATTTGAGCGCGATGGGGCTGGGCACGGTCACGCGCGTCGAGGGCAAGCGCTTGGTGGCCTTCGGTCACCCGATGATGGGCGTTGGCGTCACCTCGCTCCCCACCAGCGAAGCTCGGGTGCTGTGGTTCATGGCGAGCGCGCAGCGCTCGTTCAAGATGGGCGAGGGTCTGGGGCCGCTCGGTGCGCTCGTCAACGATCGTCAGTCGTCGATCGTGGTGGACGAGGCAGTCGAGCCGCCCACCGTGCCGGTGAGTCTGCACATCGAGGGTGAGCCCGGCGCACCGTTCAAGGACTGGAATTTCCAGGTCGCCCACGACGAGTTCCTGACGCCGGCCTTCTTGGCCATGGCCATCGGCGCTGGTCTGGAGACCACGGCGGCCGAGCGCCGTGACGTCACCTGGCACATGGAGTCCAAGCTGACGATCGCGGGGCGCCCGCCCGTGACCATTCAGGACTACGGCTCGGCGCCCACCGGCAGCCCGCAGACGGGCGAGGTGATGCAGTCGTCGCTCGTGAAGGGCGTGGGCGCCGTCTTCAACAATCCTTGGGAGCCGGCGCGCATCGAGCGCGTCGACGTGCGCGTGTCGCTGACGTTCGGCCGCGAGATCGCCAGCCTGCGCGGCGTCGATCTGCTGACTCCCGTCATCGACGCCGGCGGCGCCGCACGGCTGCGCGTCACGTTGGAACCCTTCGCCGGTCCGGCGCAGACGCGAGTGATCGAGGTGCCGATCCCGCGCAACCTGGCTGGCGGTCGGGTGCGCCTGCAGCTGCGCCCCGGCTACACCATCAGCCTCCCGCGCCCCGCGCCCGAGTCCCTCGACGATCTGGTCGGCAACCTGTCGGAGCCGACGCTCGCGCTTCGCTCGCTGGTCGTCTCGTTCGAGAGCGGCGAGGGCGGCGCCTCCCATCGCGGGTCCGTGGCGGAGAAGCTTCCTCCGGCTGCGCTCGACCGCCTGACCACCGCCTCCAGCTCGATCGCGCCCGCCCAATACCGGGTCGAGCAGCACCACGTCACGACCTTGCCGTTCTACCTGGTCGGTAGCGATTCGGTCGACGTCGAGGTGCGCCCAGCGCTGCGTTGAACTTTCCTTCGCCCCGTCACCTCGCCTGTCACCCTCGCCTGTCGTAGACCATGCCTCGCTCCGTCTCGTTCTCTCGACTCATCGCCACTACCGCCGCCGGCTTCTCGCTCGCGGTCGTCGCCTGGAGCGCCCGTGTCCCGGCCGTGGGCACACGCCACTTCGTGTTCGACTCGGCCAAGGACTTCGAGGGCGATCTGCGTGGTGTAGCCGTCGATTCGCTCGGCCGACTGGAGCCGGGACTCGCGCTGGTCCCCAACGCCGTCAGCGAAGCGCCGGCCCTGTGGGGGGCGCTCGAACACAACGGCGGACTCCTGCTGGCGACCGGTAGCGAGGGCAAGCTGCTCGAGTTCAAGGGCGGCAAGACGCGCGTGGTCGCGGACAGCGACGCGCTGGCTCTCACCTCGATCGTCAAGGCGTTCGGGCGCGTGTTCGTCGGTAGCCTCCCGGGCGGTCGCATCTTCGAACTGAAGGGCGACAAGCTGGAGCCGTTCGTCACGCTCAAGGACGGCGATCACGTTTTCGCCCTGGCCGCCGACGAAAAAGAGAAGGCGCTCTACGCGGCCACGGGACCCGAAGGAAAGTTGTTCCGCATCACTGCCGAGGGCAACGCGCAGGTCTACTTCGACAGCGACCAGGCTCACTTGGTGAGCGTGGCCGTGGGCGGGGGGGCGGTGTACGCGGGCAGCTCGGGTGAGGCGCGCCTCTACAAGGTGAGCGGGCCCGGACGTGCGACGGTGCTCCGTGACTTCGAGACCACCGAGGTGCGCGCCATCGCCGTGGCGCCGAGCGGTGACGTCTACGCCGCCGCCAACGAGCTGAAGGGGGCCGGGCGTTCCGACTCGGTTTCGGGGAACAAGGCTCCCGGGCCCCAGTCGCAGAGCGCAGCCAAGGGCCGCGGCGTGCTGTACCGGTTCTCGCCGAATGGCGAGCCCGAGGAGCTCTATGCCGAGAAGGACGATCACATCGTCACGCTGGTCTTGGACGACAAGCAGCAGCCGGTGATCGGCACCGGTGGCGAGGGTCGCGTCATTCGCGTCGAGGCCGACCACCACAGCGTCATCCTGGCCGATCTGGAGCAGCGTCAGGCCGCGCACGTCGCGCTGGCGGGTCAGCAGGGTTGGGTGATCGGTAGCGATCCGATCGTCGTGCACAAGGTCGACGGCCTGGGCGGCAAGGACGCGGCCTTCACGAGCAAGGTGCTGGACGCGGGGCTGCGCGGTCGCTTCGGGCGCATCACCTGGGATGCGCAGGGGCGCGTCGAGGTGGCCACGCGGACCGGCAACACCAAGGAGCCGGATGCTTCTTGGTCCGAGTTCGCGGGCGCGACCGATCCCTTCGAAGCCAAGAGTCCTGCCGGACGCTACCTGCAGGTGCGGGTGCGCCTCTTGGAGCCCCAAGCCTCGCTCGGCCGCCTCGAGGTTCCGTTCGTCACCGACAACCTCCGCGCCGTCGTGACCGAGGTGAAGGCCGATGGCTCGGGCACGAACAAGGGTTCGTCGTCGGGCCTCTCCAAGTCCGGTGGTCCGCTCGGCGAGAAGGCCTCCGCGACGATCAAGGTCTCCTGGAAGATCGACAACCCCGACGAGGACGAGCTCCGCTACCGCGTCGAGTACCGGCCGGTCGCCAGCACCACCTGGTTCGACGCGTTGACCCCGGGTCAGGTGCTGACCGACGAGAAGTGGAGCTGGGAGACGGAGAACCTGCCCGAGGGCAAGTACCGGCTCCGCGTGACGGCCAGCGACGAGCTGTCCAATCCCCCCGGACGCGTCACTCGTCACTCGCTCGAGAGCTTCGACATCCTGGTCGACAACACGGCTCCCGTCCTGTCGGGCCTGACGGTCCAGGGGCGCAAGCTGAGCGGCAAGGTGCGCGATGGCGCCGGCACGATTCGCCGCATCGAGCTGCGGGTCGCCGGCACGGAGGAGTGGCTGCCGCTCGATCCCAGCGACGGCATCTTCGACGAACAAGACGAGGACTTCTCCGTCGACCTTTCCTCGGCGATCCCTGCCGGACCTCAGCTGGTCACGGTGCGAGCCTTCGACAGCGCCAGCAACTTCGAGGTGGCGCACGTTCGTTTGGCCAAGTGACCGCGCGAATGGAACGAGGTGCTCGGCTCGTTTCGAGGTCGCGGAGCTCGGCTGATTTGCGGTCATTTCGCCGTTCGTGGCGCGGCAGTGTGGTCGCGCTAGAATCGACTCGCTTGTCTTCGTTCGCACATCTTTCTCGCCGCCTGTGGCTGCTCGTTCCCGTGGGAGCGCTCAGCTGGAACTGTTCGGCGGCCGATGGGTGGGAAGACGACTCCGGGGCGGACGGCGATGCGGATCTGGGAGCCCCTTCGGACGATGGCTCTTCGATCGACATTCGACCGGGCGGTGCTGGCGGCGCCGGCCCAGGCGAGTCTCTCAGCGCTCTGTGCGGCGCTGGGGCGTGTGTGCCCGACGACCTCTCGGGTTGTGAGGGCGGCGCGGCGGGGCTCGGTGGCGAAGGTGGCCAGGGCGAGCTCGGCCCCCGTGGCGACAGCTGCCAGCTGGTGGTCGATTGCCAGGGCGAAGGGTGCACGACCTCACGCGAGTGTGCGGCATCGGGCAGCGGGGTGCGCGGCGCCCCCTGCTTTGCATCGAGCGACTGCGAGGCGGGCATGGCCTGCGTCGGCGACAGCGCGACCGGCAGTTGCCAGCCCTACTGCTGCCGCGGCACTCAGGCATCGTGCGGCGAGAGTGACTTCTGCGGTGCTCGTCCGCTGGTGGGCTCGGGCGGCACGCTCGTTCCCGTGTGTCTCCCGACGGAGA
>DATIDO010000704.1:0-5124 GCA_035456245.1 Polyangiaceae bacterium | reverse complement strand
ATCGCGGGCTACCTCTACGACACGCAGGAGCGCCCCTTCCGAGTGCGGCACCTCTTGGTCGAAGACTGCCCCGTGAACGCCGAGGGGCTCGCCGTCTTGAACGACGAATCGCACGACGAGTTCGTACGCAGCACCTGGCTCGGCCGTGGCGCGATGATGGCCAGCGAGACGCCCGGCTACGAACATCACCCCGGTGTGCTGCAGGTCTTCGAACCAGCGGGCATCCGCGACGTGCTGGTTCTCAATGCCATCGATCCGATCGGCGTCGGCTGCTGGGTGGGCGCCCCTTGGCCGGAGCGGAAACGGCTGGAGGGCGCCGAGCGGGAATTCTGCGATCGACTCGTTGCGCAGCTGCGCTCGGCGCTGCGCTTGCGGCTGCGATTGGTGCCGAGCGCCGTGGGGCAGCAAGGAGCGGACGACACACAGGGCGAAGAAGGCCCCGAGTCGGCGGCACGCCTGGCCGAGCGCGAGCGGCAGGTGGTCTCCAACCTGTCTCTGGGCCTGACCAACAAGGAGATCGCCTTCGAGCTGGGGTTGGCCCATTCGACCGTACGGGTCCTGGTGGCGCGCGCGGCGGCCAAGTTGGGAGTGAAGACGCGCGCGGAGTTGGTCGCGCGCTATCGTCGTGGTGTGCTGGGGTGAGGCCTCCGTGCCGGGCTTTCGGCGCCGGCTCGGAGGAACTCGCCCGCCCTGCTCGCTCCTTCGGCGGTGGCTCAGCAACCACCAGCCGAAGGTCGGGAGCTGGGCTCTATTGGACTTCGACGTGAGACCAGGAGAAGGGCCCGCTCATGCGCAGGTAGTGCCCACCGTTGCAAGTAGCCGGGAAGCTCCCGCTCGCCTTCCACTGATTGGTCGCAGCAGTTCCGTTCAACTCGACCAGATTCATGTTCCAGCTGTTGATGAAGGAAGTAGCGCCGCTGAAGAACACGCAACCGTTCACCGGGCCGTTGACCGAGTAAGGCAGTGAGACGGTGGCCGCGGCTTCGCACCCCGTCGGCACGCAGCTCGGAGCCACCGGCTGGTAGGTGATGCCGTCGCTCACCCCGATGCCACTGGTGAGCAGCCCGTTCGCTCGTGCTTCCACCGAGACGTACACCGTCTGCCCAGGCAGGAGGCGCTGATCGCCCAGCGAGAACGTAGCCTGCGTCGCCGTGGTCGTCTGCCAGGGGACGAGATCTTCCCCTCCAGGCACGCTGCCGATGGCCACGCGATAGCTCGCAATCCCCGTCACGTGTGTCGACGACCAGCTAGCCACGATCTGAGTACCGTTGCTGGTGCTCGCCCCCGCGTCGCCGACGACGGGCACCGTGGGCCGCGCGCCGCTCGCGAGCTCGGCAGCCGTGTAGTAGCTCGTCGAAGCTCCCGTCTCCCAGTAGACGCCCTCGGAGAGCCTGCGCACCTTCTTTTCCTGGTTGAAGGAGTGAACCTCCCCAGCGCTGTCGAGCGCCAAGGTCGGGAAGACGGCACGAAGCTTGGCATCACCGGGCAGTGCTCGGCTGGTGCCCTCGACGATGAGCTCGCGCGTCGTGCCGTTCGTGCCTGCGGCCGGTCGCGCCAGGTAGGTCAGGTACTGGTCGACACCTTGCTGCACGGCCAGGAAGCTGCGCCGGAAGTCGGCTCCGTCGAGGTCGAACACGATACCTGCGAGAGTCCAAGCCGTGCCGTCGAACTCGGCCAGCGACGCCAGGGTGCTGCCCGGGGCCTGGTAGTGTCGCCAGATCGAATCGCCGAAGACGTAGGGATCTTGCCCAATCTCGTCCGTGACCACGCTGCTCACCACGGCCGGTGCCGACCAGGTGTTCGTGGTCGGTGCGAAGTGGAGGACCGTGGTGGGCGCCGTGTAGGTCGACGGCGAGCCCAGCGAGGCCGTGACGGGATGAGCGAACAGATCGAGACCGGCCGACGTCCTCAGGAACGTCAGGCGAGCCTGGGGCAGGCCGCTCGGCAGCGAGATGACGTGCTGGACCGGCGTTCCCCAGGTTCCGCCGATGTTCTCGAGTGTGACCACGCCGCTGTTGTTGGCCCAAGCGAGGTGAAGGGTGCCATTCGCGTCGCGGGCGATGTCCACGCAGCCTTCGTTGCCGGCGGTGACCCCCGGACCGCTCGTGATCAGCGTGCTCGCTTGCCACACGCCAGAGGCGGCGTCGTAGCGCGCGTAGGCCGGGAATGCGGCGAACTCCAGGTTCTGGACGGATTGGAAGAACGCAACGTGGATGTCCCCGTTGGGCGCCACCACGGCCCGCGGGCGCCTGGCGTTGTTTGCCGTGTCCGCCGAAAGCACCGTGCGCGCCGAGAAGGAGCCGTCGGGATTGCGGAACGTCGCGTAGACGAAGTCCGGCGCCCCACCCGTGGTCTGCGTCCCGCCCCGCGATGCGTCGTCGGAGATCAGCACCTCACCCCCGCCGGGTAGCTGGAGGAGACGCTGCTCGAACGCGAATGGCAGCCTGATGTGATGGACCGAACGAGCCACCGCGATTTGCAGGGGCAAGTCGATGCTCGTGCCAGCCACCTGCACGCGCAGCTGCGCAACGTGGTCGGCGGGCACGTTCGGCGCGACCGCCACCTGGAACGTGGCCGTGCTGGCGCGATCCACTGCGGTATTCAGCGCGCTGCTCCCGCTGGTCACGGTGATCCAAGGATCGCTGCTGGTGAGCTGCGCGGTCTTCGCACCGCTCCCCGACGTGAAGTGCAACGAAGCACTCAGCTTCGCCGTCTCGCCGGCGTCGACTTCCTGGTCGCCGTTGCCCGTGGCCTCCGCCAGCTGGACACCAGCCAAGTAGGCGCGCGGCGCCGTGATCTGGGGTCCCACGGCGGCCGCCGCGTTGACGATACCTGCACCCAGGAGGCCCACGTACTCCGGGTTGGCCGACGTTACGTCACGAGCCGTCGCCAGCAGCTGGGCCCGCGCCTGCTCGGCCGACCAAGTGGGATGCGCCGACAGCACCAGCGCCAGGACGCCCGACACGAGGGGAGCTGCCTGGCTCGTTCCCGAGCCCTGCACGTAGTCGCTCCCCAGGAACGTGCTGAGGAGGGAGAGGCCCGGAGCCGCCACGTCCACCCAGCGCCCGTAGTTCGAGAGGGCAGCACGGCCGTCGCCAGCGCCCAGCGCGGCTACGGCCAGAATGTCCTGATAGACGGCTGGGTAGTTGTACTCGTCGAAGGCGCTGTTGCCGGCGGATCCGACCAAGAGCACACCGTGAGCGACGGCATAGTCAACGGCCGCACGAGCCCCGGAGAAGGTCTCGGGGCCGCCGAAACTCATGTTGATGATGTCGGCGCCGTTGTCGACGGCATAGTAGATGGCCTGGGCCACGGCCGAGGCCGCAATGGCTGGGCCGCCAACCTTGACCGGCATCAAGCGCACGCCGGGGGCCACTCCGATCACACCCTGGCCGTTGTTGCCGGTGGCGCCAATCAAGCCTGCCACGTGCGTTCCGTGTCCCGGAGCGTCCGTGAGATCGCTGTTGCCGTTGACGAAGTTCCACCCGTGAACGTCGTCGACGAAGCCGTTGGCGTCGTTGTCGATGCCATCGGGTGCATCGTCGTTGGTCCAGACCGCGGCGGCGAGATCGGGATGAGAAATGTTCAATCCGGAGTCGAGCACCGCGACCACGACGGAGGGCGAGCCTGTCGTCGTATCCCAGGCCTGATTGGCCAGGATTTGCGGCAGGTGCTGCTGCTCCGGGTAGCGCGGATCGTTGGGGGTCGCGTGGCTGGTCCAGACGGGATCGGCCTCGGCCTTCAGCACGCTCGACGAGGCCGTGACCTGAGTCACTGCCGCGCGGACGCGCGCTGCGTCTGCCGCTCGAAGTGTCACCACCAGCAAACTCCCGGGCGCCGGGTAGTCCAGGTCCCCCGTGTCGCTACCGCGATGCAGCAAGCTCACCGAGCTCACCTCGACGGAAGAGCCGAGAACACCCTGGAGCCAGCGTACCCAGGCAGCATCGCCGAGCGGCACGCCCTCGAGCTCCCCCGGAACGGCCCCCAAGGTCACGACCACGCGCTCGCTCGAAATGGGTGCAGTAGGTGGCGTGTCGGAAGCTCGCGCTCCTTCGCTCGCGGCCTCGCTGGGGGCGAATTCGCCACTCCTGCCTGGCTTCACTTCCGTCTCGCCGCTGCAACCGACCAGCAGGGCACCGAACATCGCCCCGTACGCAAAACGTGAGCCGTGTGTCGTTGGATTCTTTGGACGCATGATTCCTCCCACAAACCGAAAACTCTGCCCATTTGCCGAGATCGATCCCTCGAGAAAGCGCGCACCTGGGCACGTCTCGCTTCCTTTCGAGAGCTGCAGTCTCGGCCCCGCACTTAGAGCCAGGAGGCCTGTCCACCTTCACTCGCCCCAGAAGAAAAGCGCGAAGCGAACACGGGGCCGAGGACCACGGAATCCGGCTCAATCGAAAGCAACGCACACCGACCATCACGGATGACTACGCGCCGATGCGGCTGGTGCGCGACGACGACGCGTAGCGGCGGCTTGCGCTCGGTGAAGTTGGGTCGCGCCGGCGCGGGAATCGAACGGGTGACGTCGAATTTGGTTGACGCGAAATTCGGGTGCCCGCGCTCAACGGCGCGCGGTGGGCTGATTTTCCTGGCGTTGCTGCGCGCAGGGCGCGTTGTGTCGCCTGCTGGCGCCGCGGAGATCATTTTCGTCGAGCGGGTGCGCGTTCGGTCGCTGACAAGGCGCGGAGAGTGCCGAAATTTCGGGGTGTAGAGTGCCGTCATGGTCTCTCTCTGCGACGTTTCGGATGACGAGTTGGTGGCAGGATTGGGTGCGCTCGAGGCGCAGCACCGCAGCACGATGGCGGCGGTCATCGAACATCTCGTCGAAATGGAGAGACGACGGCTGCATCTACGATCGGGGTACGCGTCGCTCTACGAGTACTGCCTGAAGGCTTTGCGGCTGAGCGAGGACGAGGCCTATCGGAGGATGACGTGCTCTCGTTTGGCCGCGCGGCATCCTGAAATCATCGCGAAGCTGGCGCGCGGGGAGCTGAGTTTGACCACGGTGACCACACTGAAGCCGCATTGGTCGCCGGAATCAGCTGCGGAGCTGCTCGAAATGGCGGCAGGAGTCAGCAAACGCGAGTTGGCTGGCTCGTTGTGCGCCGTGCGAGCACGGCG
>DATIDO010000703.1:0-4652 GCA_035456245.1 Polyangiaceae bacterium | reverse complement strand
CGCCCCGTCCCACATCCTTCGCCGTCGCCCTCGTCGTTCGTCGTCGCCCTTTCGCCGTCGCCCGTCGTCGCTCTTCGCCGTCGCCCGTCGCCTTTGCCGACGGTCGCCCTTCGCCCCCGACCCTCGTCGCGAGAGTAGGTCGCGAAAGTACCTGACCGTTCGTGCGAACGGGGAGGCCGGGTCACCAACGAGAAAGGCCGCGTGAGCTGAACTCACGCGGCCTTCTATTCTTCCGAGAACTCCAGAGCCCCGCGGGGGCCCCTGTGGAGCGCCCCTGCGGAGCGCCCCGAGTTCACTTCGACCTCACTCGGCGGCGACCGCTGCGTCGCAGTCGTGGTTGTCACACGAATGCGGTGCAGCCAACGTCGACTCGAGCTCGGCGGCAGGCGGCAGCTCGACGAACACCCAGCCGTTGTCCACCTTGGCGGGGAAGGTGTGGATGGAGAGGTCGTCGCCGCTCAAGCACTCGCCGGTCTCCAGGTGGAAGGTCTTCTTGTGGAAGGGGCAAGCGACCTTCGGCGCGCCGCCCTGGTCGCCCACCAAGCCGCGCGAGAGGATCAGCTCGCGCTTGTGCGGGCAGAGGTTCTGCGTGGCGTACCACTGACCCCGGCTCTCGAAGCGGAAGAGCGCCAGCTCGGCGCCGCCGTGACGGAAGGCCATACCGCCGTCGGCGGGGACCTCGTCCACCTGGGCCACGCGGACCCAGGTGCGGCTCAGCACGGGCAGGTGACGGCGCTTGCCGAGGGAAGCCGTGGGCCAGGGGCCGGGGTGCTGCTGACCGCGCACATCGACCATCGGCACCTCCTGCTCGTTCGCGCCCTCGGTGGCGAAGTGCTTGAAGAGCGCGCGCTTCTCGGGGTTGCGCACCACGTCGGTCCACTCGCAGACGAAGGCGTCGACCAACTTCTGCATGTCGGCCTCGAACTCAGCGGCCAAGCCCAGCGAGTCGTCGATGACGACCTTCTTCAAGTGGTCGATGCCGCCCTCGAGCTTGTCGAGCCACACGGACGTGCGCGTCAGGCGATCGGCGGTCTTGATGTAGTACATCAGGAAGCGGTCGATGTAGCGGATGGCCGTAGCCTCATCGATGTCGGCCGCCAGCAGATCGGCGTGACGGGGCTTGGCGCCGCCGTTGCCACACACGTACAGGTTCCAGCCCTTCTCCGTGGCGATCAGGCCGAAGTCCTTGGACTGCGCCTCGGCGCACTCGCGGACGCAGCCGCTCACCGCGCTCTTCAGCTTGTGCGGCGAACGCAGGCCCTTGTAACGCTCCTCGACGCGGACGGCGAAGCCGACCGAATCCTGCACACCGTAGCGGCACCAGGTCGAGCCGACGCAGCTCTTCACCGTGCGGATGCTCTTGCCGTAGGCGTGGCCGCTCTCGAAGCCGGCGTTGACGAGATCCTCCCAGATGTCGGGCAGCTGGTCGACGCGTGCGCCGAACAGATCGATGCGCTGACCGCCGGTGATCTTGGTGTAGAGGCTGTACTTCTTGGCGACCTCACCGATGACCAGGAGCTTCTCCGGCGTGATTTCGCCAGCCGGGATGCGGGGCACCACCGAGTAGAGGCCGCCGCGCTGGATGTTGGCGAGGAAACGGTCGTTGGTGTCCTGAATGGTGGCGTGGCGGGTGATCGGCTCGGCGCGGGTGCTGGCCAGGATGGCGGCCAGGGCGGGCTTGCAGATCTCGCAGCCGTGGCCGCGACCGTGGGCCGCGACGACCTCGGCGAAGGTCGTGTAGCCGCGCACCTTCACCAGATCGTAGAGCTCCTGGCGCGAGTAGTCGAAGTGCTCGCACAGCGAGCGGCTGACGGTCTTGCCCGCCTTGAGCAGCTCCAAGTTGTAGACGTCGGTGACCAGCGGCATGCAGCCGCCACAGCCGGTGCCGGCCTTGGTGCACTTCTTGACCGTGTCGAGCGAGCAGCCGTCGTTGGCCGCGATGGCCTGGACGATGTCCAGCTTCGTCACGTTGTTGCAGGAGCAGACCTGGGCCGCGTCGGACAGCTCGATCTGCACCGACGAGCCGCTGCGCGAACCGAACAGCAGGTCATCGGGCGAAACGGGCAGCGGATCGCCGCTCTTGGCGAAGGGCAGCAGCGTTCCGTACTCGGCCGTGTCGCCCACCAGGATGGCGCCCAGCAGCTTCTTGCCGTCGGCGCTGACGATCAGCTTCTTGTAGACGCCGGCCAGCAGATCCTGGAACACCACGGTCGCCGTACCGTCGGCCTCGTCGGCGAAGGGGTCACCGAGGCTGGCCACGTCGACGCCCAGCAGCTTCAGCTTGGTCGACATGTCGGCGCCGCGGAAGCTGCCCTCGGCGCCGCGCAGCGTCTTGGCCAGGGCCGTGGCCATCTCGTAGCCGGGTGCGACGAGGCCGTAGAGCGTGCCCTCGTGGATGGCGCACTCGCCGACGGCGTAGACGTTGGGATCGCTGGTCTGCAGCGTGTCGTTGACGACGATACCGCCGCGCGTGAACACGTTGATGCCGCTCTGTGCGGCCAGCTGGTCGCGCGGGCGGATACCGGCCGAGACGATGATCATCTCGACGTCGAGGCGCTCACCGTCGCCGAAGCGCAGGCCGGTGACCGACGTCTGGCCGAGTACACCGGTCGTGCGGACGCCGACGTGCACGTGCAGGCCGAGTGACTCGATCTGACGCTGCAGCAGCTTGGAGCCAGCGTCGTCGAGCTGACGCGGCATGAGGCGCGGAGCCTGCTCGACCACGTGCGTCACCAGGCCGAGATCGCGCGCTGCCTTGGCAGCCTCGAGGCCCAGCAGACCACCACCGATCACCGCGGCGGTCTTCACGTTCTTGGCGTAGGCCGTGATGGCCTCCAGGTCCTCGATGGTGCGGTAAACGAACACGCCGCTCTTGTCGAGGCCGGGGACCGGGGGGACGAACGGTGCCGCGCCGGTGGCGAGCACCAGCGAGTCGTAGGGAACCGCGGTTCCTGAGTTGGTGATGACCAGACGCGATTCGCGGTCGATGCGCGCCGCGCGCTGGCCGAGGCGCAGGTCGATGCCGCGCTCGCCGTACCAACTCACCGGAGCGAGAACCAAGTCCTCGGCGCTCTTGCCGCTGAAGTACTCGGAGAGGTGCACGCGGTCGTAGGCGGGCCAGGTCTCCTCGCCGAGCACGGTGATGCGCACGGGCGTTCCCTCTTCCTTCTCGGTGAGGCGATCACAGAGCTTCTGGCTGACCATGCCGTTGCCGATGACGACGACGCGGTGCTTGCCGACGGCCTTCGGAACGCTGAGGGGAGCGGGATCGTCGATGAGGCCCAAGGTCATGGCGAGATCGGTCTGGACTGGCTGCATCACGGTTGCGTGGCTGAGGACGAGATCGGGGTGGACGCCGCGGCGACGGAGGAAGCTGGAGGCCGCCTCGGAGGCCAGCACCGGCAGCTTGCGCAGGATGCCGATCAGGCGATCTTCCAGACCGGAGACGCGACAGGCGTCGAACAGCCAAGCGGCGGTGCGCTCGGTGAGGAAGACGATGCCCTGCAGGTTGCCGCTCTGCAGCTCGGTGAGGAATTCGAGAGCTTCGGGATCGACGGTCGCAGTGGGCGCCACGACGCGCGCGGTGCCGCCGTCGTCCTCGATGGCCTGAGCCAGTGCCAGCTCGGTGGCACGCTCGAAGGGCTGAACGCCGACCACGCGGTTCTCCAGGCCGAGGCCCGCGACCACGCGAATCAGCGCCTCGGGCTCGGGGTTTTTGGCGATGACGTCGGCGGTCAAGCCGAGCTCGCTGAGCGCGCGCGCCGTCTTGGGGCCGCGGGCGATCTTGCGCGCTACCGATAGCGCGTCGAGGAACGCGTCGCGCTTTTCGAGCTGATGGGCCATCTCGACGAGCAGGTGCACGCCCTGAGCGGACGTGAACACGACGTCGTCGAACTCACCTTCGATCAGCTGAACGATCCAGCTCTCGAGCGGGATGGCGCCGGCGTGCTGCGAGTTGCGGCCGAACGAGGTGAGCCTGACTCCGAGTCCGCGCAGGCATTCGGCGAGAGCCGTTGCGTTGGGCGTTTCGGCGAGAGCGACGTGAGGCGTGGTGGTGGCGAGCTTGTCGGACATGGCGGTCTCCTCGGGACGCCACCAACCTGCACCAGGGGCTGTTTCGCGAAAAACAACGTCGCGCAGAAATATCGAAACACGATAGAAAGGCGCTCAACTCGAAACCTGCGAGAAGCGTGTTTCGGGATGGTGACGAAATCGGGGGCGCTTCCCCCCGTTGTTTCGCGAGAGCGGGCCATAAATATCGAGAATCGATAGAACGACGCCCCGCGAGCCCCGAAACCTGATGGTCGCGCAGGCCCCCGGAGAGCCCTCCGGGCCCCACCCGGACGCGCCTTCGGACCTCTCCCAGGTTACTTTGGGACCCACTTCTGGGAGTGTTTCCGGAAGGTTACGAGGCTTTCCGAGGGGTGGTCGCACCCTACTGATCAGGTCGGTCCAGGGCCCGAAAGGGTGGTCCCATTTGCCAACCAGGACGTGGGCGACTCGCTGTCGCTGCCTGTGTCTTGGAGTGGCTGGCCGTGTCGGACTCGGAGTCGCCGGCTGTGTCGGCCTCGGTATCTCTTTTCGAGGCTCTGCCAACTCGTCCCCAGGGGGACGAGTTCGCGGTGGGGAGGGTCGCGCGGTCGAGGCGAATT
>DATIDO010000702.1:0-6399 GCA_035456245.1 Polyangiaceae bacterium | reverse complement strand
CACCAGCAGGGCAAGAGCCACAGCCCGACGGTGACGATGGTCAGCAGCAGCACCCCCAAGCTCGGCACGACGGCCGGGTGCCCCTCGAACAGTACGACCTCGTCCGGCACCGACGTGGGATCGGGTGGATGGTTCGGGCGGGCCTCACCGACGCTCGTCATGCGGAGGCACTCTAGAGCGCCGAACGGTTTGCCACGAGGCAAACCGTTCGGCGCGACCAAACAAGCAAAGGGAGCGCCGTTCATGCAGCACGATCGGCCGGAGCAAGCGAATGGGGCCTCCTCACCCTTCGAGGAGGCCCTGTTCGCTCGCGACTTCCGGGCAAACCGAGCGGCGCTCTAGAGCACATCTCGAAAGCGCGCGAAGCCCCGGAACAGGCAGCGCCCCATGGCGGAACCTCCGGGCGAACGTCCGATTTGCGCTGGCCCACGGCTCTGCTTTCCTAGGCAAGGTGATCCTGCACTCCGAGTTGCTCGAGCGGGTGGAACGCGGCGCAGTGAGCGTCGCCTTTCTGCGCTTGCAGTCCGGTAGTCTGGCGAGCGGTCAGCGCGTGCGGTGCGCGCGAGGCACGGTGGTCGTTCTGGTCGTCAAACCCATCGACGCCGAGACCCTGCGCGAGTGCGACGCACACCGAGCCGGCTATCCTTCTCGGGAGGCGCTGCTGGCCGAGTTGGCAGCCCGAGTCGAGGACGGCGTGGTTCATCGCCTCGAGCTGCGCGTCGAGCCGGACTGATCGAACGGATCAGCCGACCTTAGGTACCGACCTCAGGTACCCACCTCAGGTACCAACACGGTCCAACTCGCTGACCGATGCACTCGGGCTCAGCTCGTTCGAGACCTGATCCTTCAGCGTGGTCAGACGGGCCGAGAAGCGCTCGAGCACCTGCTGGGCCTCGAGCAACGTCGCTTGCTGGCCCCGAAGATCGGCAGGGTTGAGCTCCTGCGAGCGCTCCAACATCCGTTCGAGCTCACGCGTCCAGGCGATCAGCTGTGGCAGCGGGCGACGGCCCTTGCGGCGATCGGTGGAGCGATGGCGAGCCGCCTCTTGCTCCAATCGACGCTTGGTCCAGCGCTCACGGGTTGCGAGGGTGAGGAGCAGCTCTTGGTGGGCAGGATCGAGACCGATCACTGCTCGCAGGTGCGACACGCCGAGACCCGGAGCGTGCAGCAGGTGCGGCAGGCGCAGGGACATCTCGTAGACCGAGACCGCGCGCCAGATCGTCGTCACCTTGAACGGGACGTCGGGGTGGGCCGCGATGCGTCGAAGCGAGGCGTGACGATCTTTCTGCTGGAGCGAGCGACCGCCCCCATACAGCTCTCGGTAGACCAGCTCGCCCAGTCGGAGGACGTCCTTGGGCGTGTTTCCCGCGCCCAAGAGCCGGATCTGACCTGCCAGATAGTCAATTCGTTCGCGCCCACGCAGGGGTGCCGAGAGGATCTCGGTCACGTCGGTGTGGCGTGCTGACTGAGACTCGGTCGAGTCGTTGATGTGTAGCTGTGCCCCCATGTCTCACAATGTACACCCCGCCAAATCCGCGAACCAAGCGAAAAATACGTTTCATTTGGCGCACACCTCACCGCTGAACCTCGCTTCAGTGGCATGGTGGGCAGGCGACGGTAGGGCCTGAAGAATCGCAGGGATGGAACCTTCCGCGCGGAGCTGAATCGAAGTCGGCAGGATGGAACGAGTGATGAATGCGTTTCACCAGCGGGTCGGACGGGTGACCCGAGTTGAAATACTTACCGCGAGGTTGGGAGAACGGTTTGGCTCCGATTCGGGGAAACAGAGCCGCGCGATCTCGTTTCCCCGGGGGTCAGAAAGTCATCTCCCGACCCCGTGACGAAAAGGAAGTGCATGAGTTGTTTGTGGTAAGTGAGCGCCATCGCCATCTTCGGCGAGGAGCTCGGACCGATGCGCGCCGCCCGCTACGCCTACCGTTTGGTCAATGTCTTCGCTGAGGGGCCGTTCTCCGGCACCAGCGTGGCTGTCTTCACGGACGCGCGGGGTCTCGACGATTTCGCGATGGAACGCATCGCGCGCGAGCTCAACCTGCCGCAAACGGCCTTCGTATTTCCCAGCGAGGAGGCAGGCGGCCGTCCTCGGGTGCGCATCTTCACGCCCAAGCGGGAACTGCCGCGCTCGGGGTTGCCCATGATCGCAACCGTGTTCGCGCTCGGCCTGGACCGTGACGAGCCCGATGTCGAGCATCGAGATCGCGTCGTGCTCGAGCAGACCGAGGGTCCAATCTCGGTGGCGGTTTTCGCGCCCGTGCTCAGTGTTCGGCAGGCGGTGCCGACTTTCGGTGGCATCTTCCCGGAGCGCGAGACCATCGCTGCGCTGCTGTCGCTGCGTTCCGATCACATCGGCGCTTCACCGCTCGAGGTGGCGTCGTCGGGCGTTCCCTATCTCGTCGTGCAGCTGAAGAGTGTCGCCGCCCTGGGTCAGGCGAGCGTGCGTGAGGCGATCTGGGAGCGCACGCTGCGCCACTTCGAGGCGCCCAGCGTGCTGGCCTTTTCGCTTCGCGGCACCGACGCAGGTCTGCTCGCGCATCTACGCGTGTTTTCGCCTGCGTTCGGCCTACAGGAAGAGGCTGCGACCGAGACTGCTTGCGGCCCGCTCGTGGGCTACCTGGTGCGGCACCAGCTCGCGCAGCTGGAACACCAGCGCAGCGTCATGTTGCGGCAGGGGCAGGAGCTCGATCGCCCCAGCACCTTGCATGTCGTGCCCGAGTTCGATGGCGCTCGCCTCACTGGGCTGCGGGTCGGCGGACCCTGCATCGTGGTGGGCGAGGGCGTCATTTACGCCTGACGACCTGGCTCGGCCCCAGCGCTCGCAAAATCAACGGAGAGCTGGGTCAGCGCGGCTCGCAATCAGCGCGCCTCGCCAATCAGCCCGCCTCGCAAATCAACAGGCCGCGCAAATCAGCGCAGCGTGGCCCGCTCGGCGCCGTCGTAGGAAGCCTCTTGGCGCAGGCGATCGGCGACGAAGGCAGCGTGTGCTTCGGCGCTCAGCCACACCAGCACGGCCGAGACCACGGCTACGGCGCCGGAGGCCCAAAGCGCCCCCTGGGTGCCCAGGAAGAAGTAACAGGGCAGCACTATCACCAGGGCGCCCACCAGCAGGCTCCAGCCAGCTACCCAGAGTACCCAGGCGGGACTGGACCCGGTTTCGATGCCCCGGTTTTCGTCGGCGCTCCCCATGACCCGCCGACGATGACGCTCGGATGCTGGCGAGGCAAAACAAAAGGTAAGCGGTTTCTATCGGCCAGACGGCTGGGGAACCGGTACCACGACCCGATCGGTCAGTTATTTCGTCGTGTTGCGCGCGCACACCAACAGCGCATTTTTGTGCGATATGCGCCTGCATCCGCGCCAGGATGACGACTGGTCTCGGGTTCAGCCTATTTTCGGCTGAGCAGATGTTTCTCGCCACCACGGATCGACTGTTTCGATCCGACTCGGCACGCAGAGCCGGCCCAGCCGGGGTGTGATCAGCCGGGTCCCTGCCGCCTCGCAGAGGGCCACGAGCTCCTCGGCGGGCTGGTCCCAGGGGTGGAGTGCCAAGTCGAAGGTGCCCCAGTGGACGGGCAGCAGCGTCCCTCCACCCAGCAACTCGAAGGCGCGGTGCGCGTTCCGGGCGCCCAGGTGAATGTCCGCCCAAGCAGGATCGAAGGCCCCGATCTCGAGCATCGTCAGGTCGAAGCCGCCGAAGCGTTCGGCGATCGTGGAGAACTCGTCGGTCAGTCCGGTGTCGCCCGAGAAGAAGAGCCGTCCGGCTGCCGATTCGATGACCCACGACGACCACGATGTGGCGTTGCGATCCGTCATCCCCCGCCCCGAGAAATGCTGGGCAGGCGTGGCGGTGAAGGTGAGTTCGCCCAGCGTGATGCTCTCCCACCAATCGAGTTCGTGGACGAGCTCTGCTGCGAAGCCGAGCGCCTCGAGCCGAGCGCCCACACCGAGCGAGGTGACGATGGGCACGCCGAGTCGAGCGAGCTCACGGAGTGTGCTGATGCACAGATGATCGTAGTGATCGTGCGAGAGCAAGATGGCGTCGAGCGCAGGCAGCTGATCGAGTCGGACCGGCGGCGGGTGGAACCGCTTGGGGCCCGCGAAAGAGACCGGCGAAGCTCGCTCGCCGAAGACTGGATCGGTCAGCAGGCGGGTCTGTCCGAGCTCGATCACCAGGGTGGAGTGTCCCAGCCAGGTCAGGCGCAAGTTCGAGTCGTTCGGGTGGCGCCAGGCATCGCGCGGATCCTCCAGCGGCAGAGGCGAGCGTGGGACCCGCTTCTTTCCTCCGAAGAAGAACTCGCCGAGCACCGGCAACGGGTTGCCGTGGATCCCCGCGCTGATCGAGTGGGTGTTGTGGAAGGTGCCGTCGCGGTAGCGCGGCGATGCCAGCGCTCGCTCCAGGCGGAGTCCGGAAAGGAGGGCCATGATTCAGTGGTTCGAAGGGGTGGCGGCGCCGGGGGGAGGTGTGAGGACGCCGCCGGACTGGCTGCGACGCACCTGAACGACGTCATCGGGGGGAGCGGGTTCCGGCTGAATCGTCACGTGCTCGAGCCCGTGTTCGCGGCGTAGACGGTCGGCCACCGCACGGCACATCTCGGTGCCGTGTTGGCCCCGCTCGATGACGATGTGGACGGAGAGGGCGTCGAAGTCCTCCGAGATGGTCCAGACGTGCAGGT
Organism: Polyangiaceae bacterium; assembly: GCA_035456245.1. GTDB lineage: Bacteria > Myxococcota_A > Polyangia > Polyangiales > Polyangiaceae > NIC37A-2. The sequence continues at coordinate 1,711 of DATIDO010000702.1, read as the reverse complement.
CGTGCACCTCCAGAACGCCAGGCGTCCCTGCAATGGTCGCTTGAATGGTCTGCACGTCGAGGTGGCTCGGCACACCTTCCAAGAGAACCCCGCTCGTCTCGCGCAGGATGCGATAGCTGCTGCGAGCGATCAGCAGGGCCACGACCCCCGAGAGCAGAGGATCGGCGCGGTAGTAGTCGAACCACATCACGAGGCAGGCGGACGCGATGGCGGCGACCGAGCCGAGCGCATCGGAGAGCACGTGCGCCAGTGCGGCGCGCACGTTGGCGTTGCTCCCTTGCCCCCGCGTCAACACGGCCGCTACCACCAGGTTCACGGCCAGGCCCAGGCAAGCCGTGATCAGCACGGGCTTTGCGTCGATGGCCACCGGTGCGAGCCAGCGCTCCACGGCTTCTTTGGCGATGAGCGCCGCAACCGCAGTCAGCGTCATGCCGTTGACGAAGGCAGCGAGCACCTCCGCCCGCCGGGAGCCGAACGTGCTGCGCGGCGTGCGCGGTTTGGCTGCAAAACGCTGCGCGGCCAGGGAGAGCGCCAGGGCGGCCGAGTCGGCCAACATGTGGCCTGCGTCGGCCAGCAGCGTGAGGCTGCCCGACAACCAACCGACCACGGCTTCGACGACGAGGAAGGCGGCGGTCAGACCGAGCGCGATGGTCAGTGCCGACTGAGCGGCGCGAATGACGGATGCGCCGTGGGCATGGCCGTGGGCGTCGGTGGAGCCGTGAGAGTCAGTGGAGCCGTGAGCATGCCCGTGAGCGTCAGTGGAGCCGTGGGCATGCCCGTGACAGGCCTCCGCGCCAGCGCCCATCCCGCTGTGACCATGCCCACCGTGAGCATCGCCCCCGGTCGAGCCGTGGGGGCCATGAGCCGGACCGCGTCGGAGCACCACGGGGCCATACTAGCACGAACCGAGTCAGCTCAGGGCTCGCGCGGCCCGCTCCGTCTCGCGACAAGCCGCGGCGCAGGCCTTGCACTCGTCGTGATGGTGAGCGTGCTTCTCGCACTCGACGGCGCACTCGGCGCAGGCCGTTGCACAGAGCGCCGCGAGCGCTCGGGCGTGGTGCGAGCCCATGGCGGCCAAGCTGGCCATGGCCCGACAGATGGGGATCATCTGCTCCACCAATGCGGCGCAATCGGCCATCATCGTGGAACCTGAGGCGAGCGAGCGAATGCAATGAGCCAGGCAGGTCTCCGCGGCGCTCACGCAGGCCGAGGCCGTGGCGGCCAAACGAGCCAGCTCGGGCGTGACGGGCGACGGTGCCGCAGCCGTGGCGGGGTCGTGACCGGCGTGTGGCGAGGAGCTGGGCGTCGCCGACTTCGGCTCGGCGTGGCAAGCGAGAACGGTGACCAGGCCATGCGCGAGGGCCGTGCCAGCGGCTACTTGGAAAACTTGTCGACGATCCATGGGCGGACGGTATCACCCGCTCGCGTCGAATTGCAGCCACGTTGCCCGGCCTCGCTTCGTCGTTGGTCATGGGCTTTGACGGGCCGGCCGGTCCCTGCCTGAATGGCGGCGTGAGGCGGCACTCTCGGACCCGTAGGGTCGTTGGTTGGGGAGTGCCCCTCGTCCTGGCGACGAGCTTCGGTCTCGCGGGCTGCGAAGGCCTGGAGCTGCCCCGGGGACCCGATCTCGCGCAGCTCGGGCGCGCCTACGAACGCCCCGACGGTGAGCTCGACCAGTCCGAGCTGGCCAGCGTCATCGAGAGCGCGCAGG
>DATIDO010000701.1:0-3677 GCA_035456245.1 Polyangiaceae bacterium | reverse complement strand
CGAAGCACGATGGATGCTCGGCTGTCCCGACTCCGCGGCGAAGGCCCACGACCAGATCTCTTCGGTGATGTAGGGGAGCACCGGAGCGAAGAGGCGCAAAAGTACCGACAGGCCCAGGCGAAGCGCTGCGATCGCCGAGCTGCGCTCGGCCTCCGAGTACTGCTTCTGGCCCTCGTCCGCCGTGCGCCAGGCGCGAGGCTTGGCGAGCTCGAGGAAGGTGTCGGTGAAGTGCGTCCAGAAGAAGCTCTCCGTGTCCTGGAGCGCCTGGGCGAAGTTGTAGTCGTCGTACGAGCGGCTGGCCTTCTCGACCAGCTCCCGCAGCTTTTGCACGAAGGCCCGATCCAGCTCGTGGGTGATGGGGCCCACCTCGCCCTGGTGGCCGAGCACGAACTTGGCTGCGTTGAACAGCTTGGTTGTCAGGCGGCGACCGATCTTGAAGACCTGCGGATCGAAGGCGGTGTCTGCACCCAAGCGTGCGCTGGCGGCCCAGTAGCGCACGGCGTCGACGCCGTGTTCGTCGAACAAGTGCATGGGCGTGATCACGTTGCCCTGACTCTTCGACATCTTCTTGCGGTCGGGATCGAGGATCCAACCGCTGATCACCACGTCGTGCCACGGGACCGAGTCCTCGTGCAGCATGGCCTTGGCGATGGTGTAGAACGCCCAAGTACGGATGATCTCGTGGCTCTGCGGGCGAATGTCGGCCGGGAAGAGCTTCTGGTGCCGCTCGTCGTCCAGCAGCCAATGCGAACCGATCTGCGGCGTCAGCGAGCTGGTGAACCAGGTGTCGAAGATGTCCGTCTCACCGACGAAGCCGCCCGGCTGACCGCGCTGGCTCTCTTGGTAGCCCGGCGCCGTGTCGGCCATCGGATCGACCGGCAGCTGCTCGCTGGTCGGCAGGATCGGGTGGTCGAAGTCGGTCTTGCCGCTGGCGTCGAGAGGGAACCAGACGGGGATCGGCACGCCGAAGTAGCGCTGACGCGACAGGCACCAGTCGATGCCCAGGTTCTCGGTCCAGTCGCGGTAGCGCGTGGCCATGAACTCGGGGTGCCAGTGGATTTCGCGGCCCTTTTCCAGCAGTTCGGCCTTCTTGTCGATCAAACGAGCGAACCACTGTCGCGTGGAAAGGAACTCGAGGGGCCGGTCGCCCTTCTCGAAGTACTTCACCGCTTGGTTGACGGGCTCGGGCTCCTTGACCAACGGCGCGCGGCCGGTCGGGCCGGGGTTGCGCAGCAGCTCGACAATGGCCTTCTTGGCCTGCTCGGTGTTCTTGCCGACCAGCTCGGCGTAGGCAGCGTTGGCAGCTGCGGCGTCCGCACTCGGGTACGCCTCGTTGCCGAAGGTGAGGGGCTCGAGGCGACCGGTCTTGCCGAGGATCTGGCGGAGCGCGAGCTTCTCGCTGCGCCACCAGAGCACGTCCGTCTGATCACCGAAGGTGCAGACCATCAGGATGCCAGAGCCCTTCTCGGGATCGGCCAGCTCGCTGGGGAAGATGGGCACCGGCACGCCGAACAGAGGGGTGAGCGCCTTCTTGCCGAAGAGGTGCTGGTAACGGGCGTCGCTGGGGTGGGCGGTGACGCCCACGCAGGCCGGCAGCAGCTCGGGGCGCGTGGTGGCGATCACGAAGGTGTCGGGCTGACCCTCCACCGTGAACTCGATGTGGTGAAAATGGCCCTGCTTGGGCCGATCTTGCACCTCGGCCTGGGCGACGGCCGTCTGGAAATCGACGTCCCACATGGTGGGGGCGAAGGACAGGTAGGCGTGGCCCTTGGCGTGCAGATCCAGGAACGAGAGCTGAGCCTGCTTGCGGCAGCGATCGTTGATGGTCTCGTAGGTCTGGCGCCAATCGACCGACAAACCCAGGCGCGTGAAGAGGGAGCGATAGGCCTGCTCGTCCACCGTGGTCAGCTGATGGCAGAGCTCGATGAAGTTCTTGCGCCCGACCAAGCGGGGGCGCTCCTTCTTCTGCGCGGCGCTCGCCTCTTCGAGGACCAGATCGGCGACGTACGGCTCGGTGGGCTCGCAGCGCACGTGGAAGTAGTTCTGGACGCGTCGCTCGGTGGGCAGGCCGTTGTCGTCCCAGCCCATCGGGTAGAAGACGTTCTTCCCGCGCATGCGCTGCTGGCGGACGATCACGTCGGTGTGGGTGTAGGAAAAGACGTGCCCCACGTGGAGGGAGCCGCTCACCGTGGGAGGTGGCGTGTCGACTACGAACGTCTCGTCGCGACCACGGCTCTCGTCCCAGCGGTGCAGACCGAGAGCTTGCCAGTGGGCGTCCCAGCGCTTCTCTGCTTCGGTGCTGTCGAAGTGCTTGGCCAGGGCGTTCGGATCGACGTTCGAATAACGGGGGGCGCTCATGGGTCGTGGTCCAGAAGGGGGAGGGCCGGGTTTGTTGCGGAAATCAACGCGGGGGGCAAGCTCGGAGCGCGCTGGGCGGCCCCTGGTTCGCAATCGAGTTCCCGAGCCACTGTCCGAGTTTCGAGGTCGGTGATTTTCGAACGATTCTCGGGGCGAATTTGCCCCCTTTTCTTGGGCGGCTGGCGCGGGCAGGCTCCCGCGTGATGATTCAGCCGGCGCTCGCGAGCGCGATCTTCAAGGGCACCATCCTCGAGAAGCTCGAGAAGACCCACTGGGGGAGCCACAGCCTGCGCGAGTGGCTGGGGGCGCTGCTCGCCTTCGGTATCACCTGGATCTTGCTGAGGGCCGTCCACGCGGTCGTGGTCGCGCGCCTGCGCGCAACCAGCGAAAAGACTGCCACCCAGGTCGACGACGTCCTGTTCGAGGTCGTGCAGGGAACCTATTGGTTCTTCCACACGGGCCTGGCGCTGGTCGTCGCCCACCACGTTGCCTCGTTCGGGGCGGCCTGGGGGACGGTCAAGCACCTGGTCGTGATGACCCTGCTGGTGCAGCTGGGCATTTGGACCCAGCGCGGCGTGGTCGCGGCGAGTCGCATTTGGGCGGAGCGTCACGAGGGGGCCCACAACGCCACCATGGCGGGCGGGATCCGCTTCGTCTCCAGCCTGGTGATCTGGGCCTTCGTCGTGGTCGCCGTGCTGGCGAGCTGGGGCGTGCAGATCAGCGCGGTGATCGCTGGCCTCGGCGTCGGTGGTATCGCAGCGGCTCTCGCGGTTCAGGGTATCCTGAGCGACGTGTTCGCTGGCCTGTCGATGTACTTCGACAGGCCGTTCGACATCGGAGACTCGATCGCCGTGGGCACGATGCGCGGCACCGTGACCAAGATCGGCGTGCGCACCTCGCGCATTCGTTCGGTCGACGGGGAGCAGATCATCATCCCCAACGGCGACCTGGTGAAGGCGCGCGTCCAGAACTTCGCGCGCCTCCAAGAGCGACGCGTGGTGCTGGCGGTGGGGCTCGAGTACGGCCTCAGCGTCGAGCGGATCGAGCTGGCGCGGGACATCGCCCTGGAGACCCTGGGCAAGGAATCGCAGGTGCGCGTGGACCGAGGCCATTTCAAGGCGCTCGGGCCGTCGAGCCTCGATTTCGAGTACGTCTACTTCGTGCTCAGCCCGGACTTCGGCGTGTACATGGACGTCCAGCAGCGCGTCTTGCTGGAGTTGGTTCGTCGCTACGCTGCGGAGGGTCTGTCGTTCGCCTTCCCCACGCAGACCATCCACCACGTCATCGCCCAGGACGCTTCGGGCCTGGCGCGCGAGGTC
>DATIDO010000700.1:0-5364 GCA_035456245.1 Polyangiaceae bacterium | reverse complement strand
GAGGGCACCCGCTACGACTGCGAACTGCTCGCTCAGGTCGAAGGCGAGTGGAAGCGCAAGACGCGCACGCTGCTCTCATCCATCACCCTGGTGGCTCTGCTGGTGGCGGCCATCGTCTGGGCGCTGCGCCTGCGCCGCGCGCTGCGCGTGCACGGCTCCTGGCTCACCCAGGCCGAGAGCTACCTGCGCAGCATCGGGCTCGAGCCCCGCATCGATCGTCTGCGCTTCCTCTTTCCCTCGCGCTTCGCCCGGCTGCAGGTCTCGCTGCCCCGTACCCACGCCTGGGAGCGCTGGGGTGAGCGGGCGGCCATCGTGCGCAGCGCCGGCGCCAAGCTGAGCGGCGCCGACGTCAACCGCGCCGGCGCGACGGCGCAGAGCCTGGAGTCGCAGCTGGCGCTCTTGGTGCACGAGGACGGTGTCTCTCCCGATCTGAGCGCGGTGCGCACGATGCTGGAGTGGGCCGCACGCGGCAACAAGGCCGTGCAGATCATCCCCATCCCCTGGAGCCGTCTCAAGTGGTCGCGCGGGCAGGAAGATCTGCTCGAGCTGGCGGAAGAGTCCTCGCTGCGCAGCAACCCCTTCGAGGTGCGCGGTCGCGTCACCTCGTCCAGCCAGTTCTTCGATCGCGAGCGCCTGGTGTCGGGCCTGTTGGCGAGCGCCCAGGCTGGCCACTTCAGCGTGGTGACGGGCCTGCGCCGCTTCGGCAAGTCCTCGCTGGCGCTCGAGGTGGCACGCCGACTGCCGGGGCCCAGCGCCTACGTCGATCTGGCAGGCTTCCACCACGAGATCCGCTTCTCGCAAGATCCCGCCCACGCAGCCGACGCCATCCTGCGCTTCCTCTGCCTGAAGCTGGTCGAGTCGGCCCGCGTGCGCAGCCCCAGCCAGACCTTCGATCTGGCCGTGCCCAGCGCCGAAGTGGACGCCGCCACCCTCACCCTGTGGTTCCGCGACTTCGGTCAGGCGCTGACCGCCGCCGAAGGCGGCCGCACGCCGCCCGTGCTGCTGATCCTGGACGAGCTGGAGCAGGCCATCGGCTCGGCCAAGCAGCTCGACCACGCGCTCGACGTGTTCGCCATCTTGGTGGGCCGCCTGCGCAATTCGCTGCCGGGCACCTCGCACGAGGGCGGTCAGCGCGTCGGCGTGATGTTCTGCTCGGCCCTGCATCCGCTCTTGTGGTCGCCGCTCGGCACGCTGGCCCACCAGTCGCTGATCGGCTCGTTCGAGTACGTGTCGGTGCCCTGCCTGCCGCTCGAAGCCTCCGGCTCGATGATGCGTGGCCTGGGTTCACGCCAGGGCATCCGCTTCACCGACGCTGCGCTCAATCTACTCGTCGAGCAGAGCCAGGGCGTCCCGCTCCTGCTTCGCCGCCTGGGTACCGTCGTGCTCGAGCTCTACGATCCCGAGCGCGCCCGCCAGGGTGGTCTCGGCGCCGTCGAGATTGGTGTCGAGGGTGTGCGGGCTGCTCTGGAGCGCGAGGAGACCGAAGGCTCACCGCTGCGCGTCTGGATCGAGTCGGAGATCGCCGAGCCGTCGAGCCCGGGCGGCGCCGTGCTGCGCTCCTTGGCGAAGCGGGAGTGGGGGCCGGCCGCCGAGCTGCGCGCCTTGGCAGCCCAGGCCTTCCGTCAGCAGTTCGAGATCACCGGCGTCTCGCTCGCACTCACCTCGGACGAGGCGACCCGACGAGCCGAAGAGGCGGCCGGCGTGGTCGTGCGCATGCTCGGCGACTGCGGCCTGATGACGCCGCACGGCGACAGCATGGAGCCCGATGGCTACGCGCTGCCCGACGGCGTCATCCGGCGTGTGCTCTCCAAAGCGAACGGGTGACGCGAATGGCGGAGGGAAGCGCGCGGCCGGGCTCCGAGTCCGGGGCGATTCAATACCAGCTCACCCGCCGATCCGACCCGCAGGAAACCTAGTCGCCGTTGGGGTCGCCGTAGTAGAAATGGACGTCGTCTGCCGTCTGTTCGCCCTCGATCTCGAACGACCAGGTTCCGGTGCAGGTCGCCGTCTCGAGCGCGGCACAATCCACCTTGCCGGAGTACCGATAGCGCCTGAAGTAGCCGGGAGTCGTTGCCACCTCTTCGTCCACCACTTCTCCCTCCGACTCCAGGATCGTGAACTGAGCCTTTCCTAGCACCTCCTGCCCTTCGATCGCGAAGGGGAGGTCGACCTCGGAATCCTCCTCCAGAGGCGCTGCATCGTAGTACAGCGCACCGAAGTAGGGCTCGATCCCATCGCATGAGACGGTCAATCGCCCACTGGTAGTTCCGCCGTTCGTGATTGTGTATCGATGCTCGAAGTTGCAAGGCAACTCGTCCGCGGCGGCGCCGACCTGCCACGTCGTGACAGCCGCTCCGTCATCCCACGAAGCGACGCCCATCCCACGTGACGCATATTCGTGATACGTGACGTCGACCCCTGACCCGTTGCACGACTGCAGCCCCAAGGCCGCCACGAACAAGGCACACGCGAGAACGGGACGAACGAAGATCGAGGACATCGTTGGTTTCGGCAGAGCCATCCTTGTCTCCAGTCGACTTGTTCTCAGATCGGTCGTCCTTGTCCCAGGGTGAACCGTCCTTGGCCTCAGGTCAGCTGTCCTTAGCCTCGGGTCGGTCGTCCTTAGCGTGGGGTCACCCGTCCTTACTCTCGGGTCGGCCGTCCTTAGCGTGAGGTCACTCGTCCTTACTCTCAGGTCGGTCGTCCTTAGTCGGGCCGGACCGGGGGCCGGACTGCAGGCGAAGGCTCGGTCGGACGCCCTGGTGGCGTCGGACCGGGGCCTCAAATCACCGATCCGACCGCCCGACTGGAGCGATCCGACCACCCGACTGGGCCGATCCGACCAGCTCACCCACCGATCCGACCACCCGACTGGGCCGATCCGACCAGCCCACTCACCGATCCGACCAGCGCACCCGACCGGTCCGACCCGCAGGAAACCTAGTCACCGTTCGGGTCGCCATAGTTGAAGTGGACGTCATCCGCCGTCTGCTCACCCTCGATCTCGAACGACCAGATTCCGGTACAGGTCGCGGTCTCGATCGCGGCACAGTCCACCTCGCCCGAGTACCGATAGCGCCTGAGGTAGCCGGGAGTCGTCGCTACCTCTTCGTTCACCACGTCTCCCACCGACTCCAAGATCGTGAGCTGACCCTTGCCTGGCACCTCCTGCCCTTCGATCGAGAAATCGAGATCGACCTCGGAATCCTCCTCCAGAGGCACGGCATCGAAGTACAGCGCATCGAAGTCGGGCTCGGGCCCATCGCAGGCGACGGTCAGTTCCCCTGTGGAATATCCGTCGCTCGAAATCGTGTATCGATGCTCGAAGATGCACGGCAGCTCGTCCACGTAAGCGCCGACCTGCCAGGACGTGACAGCCGCTCCATCGTCCCACGAAACGACGCCCGCGCCGTGTGACGCATAGTTGTGATACGTGACGTCGACCCCCGACCCGTTGCACGACTGCAGCCCCAAGGCCGCCACGGACAGGACACACGCGAGAACAGGACGAGCGCAGAACGAGGACATCGTTGGTTTCGGCAGAGCCATCTTTGTCTCCAGTCGACCGTCCATGATCACGGATCGGTCGTCCTTGTCCCATAGTGGCCGATCACTGACTTGCTGTCGCGCTCCTGGGTGGGTTGGGAGTATCGTTGATACGGAGCCCCATTCGCCCACCCCCTTGCTCACCATGAGGTTGCGACTCGTATCGACCCTACCGCTGCTGATATCCCTGGTCGCGCGACCCGCGAGCGCAGACGAGTCGATCGCTCAGCCGGCAGAGCGCGCTCATCCACGGAGCCGGGTCGACCTCATGGGCGGCCTGGCTGGAGGACATGCAAGCGCAACCGAGAGCGCCGACGGAGTCGGTGTCATGGGGGTGAGCTTCGTCCTCGACGTCGGCGCGCAACTCCATCGACTCGTTGCCGTCTATGGTCGCCTCGAGGGAACGACTGCCTTGGCCTACAACCAAGCGTCGCTCGCCGCGGTGCTCGAGCTCCGTGCGGATCCGATCATGACTCTGGGCGTAGGGGCCGGCTACGACGTCATGGCGGAGATCGAAGACTTGGGCTGTCCGGGAGTGGGAACTTGTCAGACCTACTCGTGGGGCGGCGTCTCGGTACCGTTCATCGTGGGGTTCCTCTTCCCGCAGTTGCAGGAGGCCCGTCGCGAGAGAGTTGTCCGTCTCGACTTCGAATGGGCCCCCGGCGTGACCCCGACGAGCGGCCAGTTTGCCTGGCACGGCGGCCTTCGTCTCGGCGTCGGTTGGATGTGACGCGAGTCGGGAGTCATTGGCCTCGGGTCGAGTTCAGCTCGAACCAAGCGCGCTCAGGCTCGACTCAGCGAGTGCCCCAGCGCTCGTCGCGGACGGTGAGCAGCGCCCAGGGCAGGATCCACTGCAGGCCGAGCACCAGGAACAGCACGTAGGCGATGTAGTAGAGAAAGCGGAAGCTGTTCTCGATGCGCAGGTAGTAGAGCGCCGTGAAGGTCGTGCCGACCAGGAGCACGATGCTGCCGCGGAAGAGCTCGGGCAGGCTGGTGTCGAGCAGCGCCGGCAGGCCGAACAGCACGTAGAACATCGCCACGATGCGCAGCGACGAGACGATGAAGGCGATGACCGGCAGCACGCGGTTGTTCTCGCGGTAGCGCGTGAACATGAACTTGGCGAAGCTGAAGCCCTCGACGATGTAGCTGCGGTCCCAGCGCACGAACATCTTGGTGAGCGGGCGGTACTTGGTCGGCGCCAGCGTGTGGATGGACGCGGTGCTCTGGTAGACGGTGTCGTAGCCGGCCTTGAGCACGATGTTGGTGAGCGCCTGGTCCTCGCCGTGGCTCACCGGGCGGCCCAAGAAGCGCTGGTTCGTCCACTCGTCGAGGTACGGGAGGATCACTTCGCGGCGGAACGACGAGAGCGCGCCCGGGCAGCACGCGACGGCGCGATAGACCGATTGCGCGGCGCGACTGAAATCGAAGGCCAGCGCGTACTGCACCTCGAGCATGCGGCTGATCAGCGTGTCGCGGTTCAAGACGGCCACGCGTCCCGCCACGGCGCCGATCTTGGGATCGGCCTGGAAGGGCGCGACCATCTCACGCACGGTGTTCGGCTCGACCTCGCTGTCCGAGTCGATGGTCACCACGATCTCGCCGGTCGACGCCTTGAAGCCCTCGTACAGGGCCGCGCGCTTGCCGCGATTACCGCGGAAACGCACGAGCTTCACCATGTCGGGAAACTCTTTGCGCAGGTGGCGCATGTGGAAATAGGTGTCGTCGCGCGAGCCGTCGTCGACCACCACGATCTCCAGCTTGTCCTTGGGGTAGTCGCTGAGCGCCACCGAGCGGATGCTGTTCTCGACCATGGGGCCC
>DATIDO010000699.1:0-4719 GCA_035456245.1 Polyangiaceae bacterium | reverse complement strand
TCTTGCTGATGAACGTCGGTGACGAACCGCGCATCTCCAAGAATCGTCTGATCACCACCGTCGCTTGGCGGCTGGGCGATCGCACCGAGTACGCCTTGGAGGGCAGCGTATTCATCGGTGGCGCGGTCGTGCAGTGGTTGCGCGATGGTCTGGGCATCATCGAGAGCGCTGCGGACGTGGAGAAGTTGGCTGCCACGGTCCCCAGCAGCGAGGGCGTCTACCTGGTCCCCGCGTTCGCGGGCCTCGGTGCCCCGTTCTGGGATCAGTACGCGCGCGGCACCATCACGGGCATCACCCGAGGTACCACGCGCGCGCACCTGGCGCGCGCTGCGCTCGAAGGTATCGCCTTTCAGGTCGCCGACGTGCTCGGGGCCATGAAACAAGACAGCGGTGTGGCCATGAGCGCGCTACGCGTCGACGGCGGCGCTTCGGCCAACGACATGCTGATGCAGTTTCAGGCCGACATCCTGCAGGCGCCAGTGGTCCGCCCCAAGATCATCGAGACCACCGCGCTGGGAGCCGCCTACCTGGCCGGCCTGGCGACGGGCTTCTGGAAGGATCGCACCGAGCTGACTTCGGCCTGGCAGGTGGATCGGGCCTTCGAGCCTCAGATGAGCGCCGACAAGGCGGAGCACCGTCGCTCCCGCTGGAGCCAAGCGCTCGATCGCGCGCGCGACTGGGAACACCACTGAACAACGCCGGCCGAACGAGGAAAGACCCGTGATTACCACTCGCCCCTTCAAACGAGACCTCTTCCTCCAACAGGTGACCACGCGTACCGAGCCCTGGGACATCGCCGTCATCGGCGGCGGGTCCACGGGCGTCGGCGTCGCCGTCGATGCTGCGTCGCGTGGCTACAGCGTGGTGCTGCTGGAGGCCTACGACTTCGGCAAGGGCACGTCCAGCCGCTCGACCAAGCTGGTGCACGGCGGTGTGCGCTACCTGCAGCAGGGCAACATCTCGCTGGTCATGGAGGCGCTCAAGGAGCGTGGGCTCTTGCGTATCAACGCACCCCACCTGGTCCAGGACCTCGAGTTCGTCGTACCCAACTACCAGTGGTGGGAGGCGCCGTTCTACGGCATCGGCATGAAGGTCTACGACCTCTTGGCGGGCAAGTTCGGCTTCGGCCCATCCAAGATCCTCTCGCGTGAAGAGGTCCTGGAGCGCATCCCCACGCTCTCCCAAGATGGTCTGCGCGGCGGGGTGAAGTACCACGACGGCCAGTTCGACGACGCGCGTCTGCTGATCGATCTGGCCAGCACGGCGGCCCACCATGGCGCCTGCCTGCTCAACTACGCGCGAGTGGAGTCGTTCAGCAAGGACAGCGAAGGTTTCTTGAACGGCCTCTCGTTCCAGGACGTGGAGACCGGCGTTACCCACCAGCTGTCCGCGCGCTGCATCATCAACGCCACGGGCCCCTTCTGCGACGCGCTGCGCAAAGCCGACGATCCTGCGGTGAAGCCCATCCTGGCGCCCAGCCAGGGCGTGCACATCGTGCTGCCGGCCGAGTTCCTGCCGGGCGACACGGCCATCATGGTGCCGCACACCCGCGACGGGCGCGTCATGTTCGCCATTCCTTGGCACGGGCACACGCTGATCGGCACGACCGACACGCCCATCCCCGAGTCCAGCTTCGAGCCCGATCCGACCCGCGCCGAGATCGATCTGATCTTCGAGACGGCCAGCAACTACCTGGCCAAGCGCCCCAGCGAGTCCGACGTGCTGAGTGTGTTCACCGGCATCCGTCCGTTGGTCAAGGCAAGTGAAGCATCGAGCACGGCGGCCATGTCACGTGAACACACCATCGAGATCTCCAACTCGGGCCTGCTGACCATCGCCGGCGGCAAATGGACGACCTACCGCCGCATGGCCGAGGACGTCGTGGATCACGCCATCGTGCTGGGCCGCCTCAAAGAGGAGGACTGCGTGACCCGGCACCTTCCCATCCACAACCCCGGTCACCACGACGAGAGTGGGGCCTGGTTCGCCCGCCACGAGATGGCCCGCACGGTCGAGGACGTGCTGGCACGCCGCACTCGGCTGCTCTTCTTGGACGTGAGGGCTGCGCTCGCCAAGGCACCTCGAGTGGCCCAGGAGCTCGCCCAAGAGCTGGGACGAGACGAAGCCTGGCAACGTTCACAGCTCGTCGAGTTCGAACGGATCGCCAACCATTTCAGGATACCATCATGATCGGCAGCGGCTTTCTCGCAGAGTTCGTAGGTACTGCCCTCCTCATCCTCTTCGGCAACGGCGTCGTAGCCAACGTCGTTTTGGCCAAGACCAAGGGCAACAATGCGGGCTGGATCGTCATCACCATCGGCTGGGGACTCGCCGTCTTCATCGGTGCATTCTGCTCTGCCAAATTCAGCGGAGCCCATCTGAACCCGGCCGTGACCGTGGCCATGGCCATGGCTGGCAAGCTCGCCGTCGCCAAGGTGTTCGGATACATCGTCGCCCAGCTGCTCGGCGCCATGTTCGGGGCCGTGCTGGTCTACCTGTTCTATCGCGAGCATTTCCGGGCGAGCGAAGACGCTGACGGCAAGCTGGCGTGTTTCTGCACGGGCCCTGCCATTCGCAACAATGCACAGGCCTTCTTCTGCGAAGCACTGGGCACCTTCTGCCTCATCCTGCCCATCTTCCTCATGGTGGACCCCTCGCTGGAGGTGCCGGGCCAAGAGGTGAAGGTCGGCCTGGGCACGCTCGGCTTGGTCCCCGTGTCGCTGTTGGTCGTCGCCATCGGCCTCTCGCTCGGCGGCACCACCGGCTATGCCATCAACCCCGCGCGCGATCTCGGTCCGCGCATTGCCCACGCGCTCCTGCCCATTCCGGGCAAGCGGGACGGCGACTGGAGCTACGCCTGGGTACCGGTGGTAGCTCCGCTGGTGGGTGCGGCGCTGGCAGCCTTCGTTCAAATCGCGCTCGGTCAAGTGAACCTGATTCAGTAGCCCCGCCAGCTCGTCCTCCGTCGGCGCTGGAGATTTGAAACTCCGCGCCGCAATAGCGCTTCCGCTCGCGCCGATTTCCCACTGGAACGCCAGGGGGCGGTAACGAGCGAAGGATGAAGAAGTCCCTCGCTCTCCTGTGGCCCGTTCTAGGTCTCTTCGCCTGCTCCGGGGATCCTGGTGCCGAGGATGGCGCCGACGGTGAGACCGCGACGGGTGGTACGAGCCCGAGCGGCGGCACCAGCACCGGGGGACAGGGTGGTCTGGGTGGTGATGCGGCCACGGGAGGCCAGACCAACACCGGCGGAACGCCCCTGGCCACGACTCCGGGCGGCATCGCAGGCGCGCCTCCGAGCACGTGGACGGAGCACTGGTTCGAGCACGTCCAGGAGATGGCGCTCGTCGACTACGACGACTGGGTCGCCGTCTACGCCGATGCCGACGTGAACCGCGATCAGATCGGCTGGATGATGCCCTTCTTCCACGATCTCTGGCAGTACACGGTGACGCACTACGGCCAGTTCACCGACGGCACACGTGACGGCCGCGTCTACATGCTCTTTCACCAGGGCCGCTACTCGGGCGGGCACCCCAGCACCTACTTCGACGCTTCACACGACTACCGCAACGTCTCCGACGTAGGCCCGGGACCGCACGCCATCGGCAGCTACGGCATCCCGGTGCACGAGGTAGCCCACATCGTGGAGCTGGCCTCCCGCGGCTACCACGGCTCCCCTGCATTCGGCATCTGGGGCGACAGCAAATGGGCCGAGTTCTATACGTACGACATCTACGTCGGCTTGGGCATGGAGGCCGAGGCTCAGCAGGCCTACGACGACTACATCGTCAAGAGCGACGACTTCCCGGAAGGTCACACGACCTTCTGGTTCCGCGACTGGTTCTATCCGCTTTGGCGCGACTACGGGCACGTCGAGGTCATGGCCAACTACTTCCGCCTGGTCGCCGAGCATTGGGACGGCGGTGGCATGAACGTCGGCGAGTACGTCCACTTCACCAGCGGCGCCGCTGGCACCGATCTGAAGGCGTTGGCCACCACGGCCTTCGGCTGGTCGGAGGCCCGAGAGGCCGAGTACGCCCAGGCCAAGCTCGACTACCCCGAGCTCACCTACTGATTGCTTCCGGTACCGATCGTCGCCAACGGCAGACGCGGAACCGGGCGCTCGGGAAGGGTGGGGAGCTCGGTCGTCTCCTCGGCGATCCGCGGCAGCCCCTGCTCGTCCAGGTGCACGGCTCGGTAGCGGTGACCCACGATTCCTCGGGGGAGTAGGTCCAGCTCGAGCAGAGCCCCGAGGTGGGTGCCGGGCTCATTCATGGCCGGGAAGACGAAGTTACCGAGGCTGTAGGCGACGAGCGTCCCGCCCGCGAACGCCTCCGGATGGACGACGTGAGGGTGCGAGCCAACGATCGCGTGGGCTCCGGCGCGCGCCAGCTGGCCGGCGCGATGACGTTGGAACGCAACGGGCTCGAAGGCGTAGTCGACACCCCAGTGCTCGAACACGATCACGACATCGGCACCCCGGCGCGCTCGCCGCACGTCGTCGATGGCCAGCTCGGTCGGGCGATTGTGGTGGGCGACGAGCGCCATGCGGACACCACCCAACACGACGCGATGCACGGGATCTTCGCCTTCGAGCGACGGGTGCCCGACGTGCGCGAGGCCGACCTCGTCCAGGCGCGCGACGGTGTCACGGTATCCGAGGCTTCCCCGGTCGAACGCGTGGTTGTTGGCCAAGCCGACCAGATCGAAGCCGCCGGT
>DATIDO010000698.1:0-2905 GCA_035456245.1 Polyangiaceae bacterium | reverse complement strand
TCGGCGATCCTGCTGGCGGCGCGGCCTTCAACCGAGCCCGCAAGGCCCTCATGGCCGGCGACGTCACCGCAGCCGAGGCCGATCTCTGCCGTTCCGTGCTCGCCGCGCCCACGGGCCCCGCAGCCGAAGCGCTGGCCGAATTCTACCTCGGTAGGCGCGCGGTCAACCTGGCCAAGCTGAGCCTCGAGCCTGCACTGGCGGCCGATCCCGAACGCCGCAAGGCGCGCGAGCTGATGGCCGACGTGCGCGGCTACGAAGGTGACGCTGACGCCGCGCGTGCACTGCTGCTGGCCACGCTGGGGCTCTCGGCCGACGACAAGCGAGTGATTGCCGCCGTGGCGCGCAAGATTGCCGGTGAGGCCGAGCAAGCCGCGCGCGGTGGTGATCTCCCCCGAGCCGAACGCTTGCTCCGTCGCTCCCTCTTGCTCACGCCCGAAGACGCCGCCAGTAGCCTGGCGCTCGCCTCCGTCTACTCGCGCTCGGGCCTACCGAGCGCAGCCCAGGCCTGGGCCGAGCGCGTGCTGGAGCTCAGCGCCGACCATGGCGGCGCACTGCTGATCCTCGGCGATCTGGCTCGAGTGCGCGGCGACACGGACGAAGCCCGCAAACGCTACGCTCAGGTGAAGACCGGCGATCCCGCTCACGCGCGCGCCGTCGAACAACTGCAGCGCTTGCCGTGAAGCCCCTCGAGTTCCGGGCCCCGGTCCATCACCACTGACGCAGACCGAACGAGCCTGCGAGCGGGCTCGCTCGCTTCACTGCTTTCGCTCAGTCGCCTGTGAGCGCGTAGCCCATGGCGCGGAAGAACGCGCGATCAGGCTCGGCCAGCGTGTCCCAGCTGGGGTGGAAGCCAGCGTTCATGAGCTCGAGCGGCTCGTTGAGCCAGAGCTCCGCGCCTCCCGCAGAAGGACCGGTCGACAGATCCATGAGGAAATCTCCACCGGCGTCGGCGACTCCGAGGAAGGCAAACCCGGCCGTGCCGTCCGTCCAGGCCGTGTAGGTCGGCTCGATGACGAAGTCTCGAACCTGGAACTTCTTGCTGGCCGAATCGTAGTTGCCGAGCCAGGCCGCACCGGCCCCGTCGACGAGGTTCAGCTCGTAGACGGTCGGCGACACCCAGCTCCCCACACTCGGAGCCTGCAGCTGATCGCCCGTCGTCATCGTCGGATACGGCAGCGCGTTCACGGCGCCCAGGCCATGCATCATCTCGTGACGCAGCAAGCCGGCGTTCGTGGCGTTGTTCGCCACATCGAAGGCGATGCTGAAGTCGGCGCCGTTGCCTGCCGCGTCGGTGTTGCCGTTCGAGTCGGCCTGACCCGCGATGATCTCTGCCCAAGCTCCGACGGTGAGCGCCTGCTGCCCCCGAAAGGTCACGGTGGAATACGCAGCGTCGAAGTAGGTGTGCGCCGACGAGGCCGCATCATCGGTCAGGTAGACTTCGATGGTCGCGTCCCAGTCACCCGAGGTGCGGAGCAGCGCTTCGAACTGGGCGAAGACTTCATCGACCATGGCCCGCGCAGAGGCATTTTGGGTCCAAGCGCTCCCCGCTTCGTAGTAGGGCACGAAGTCGACGTGACCGAGTTCGGTCGAACTCCCGCCGCCCGTGCCAGCGCCACCGCCAGTCGCGGCCCCTCCTGTGCCCTGCCCTCCGCTCGCCAGGCCGCCGCCTGCGCCATCGTCACTCGCGCCGCTGCCGCCCAGATCGCCGCTGCCGCCCAGATCGCCGCCTCCCAGGTCGCCGTCCGAGTCCGCCTCCGAACTGCTGCAGGCGAGAACTCCCGAAAATAGAAGCGAAAGAGGCAGTCCGAGAGCAACGAACGAGCGCCGGGGGGACATATCAGAGCTGTGTAGCCCCAGAGCCCTCTCCGGTCGCCCTCGGAAGGGCTACCAAGAGCAGCCAGCGACCGCTGCACGTTGGGGCCCCTGCCGCACGCCGCTCGTTCAGGCGTGAGCCACCTTGGTGGGAAGATGAGCCGAGCGAATCAGTGATTGCAGAACTTCCATCCGGGGAAATTCGGAGACGTCTTCGTGCACGCCGCGCCGTTGCTGCAGGCGATCTGGGCCATAGAGGGGGACTGACAGACCTCGTAGTTGTCCTGGTAGGTGCCGTCGTAGTTGGCAGCGCCACCGGTCGTACCCGTCCGAGTCAAACAAGCGATCCCGCTCCCGCCCGACGCCGCGGTCATCGAGCACAGGTAGTCCGTTCGGCAGTCCCCGTGGTCGTCACACGTCACCGGTGTCTGGGCCGGGTTGGCCGATAGGGCGGAGCTCGGACAGGAGCCCGCCGCCTCGCAGACGAAACTCGAAGTGCCAGAAACTACTTCGTAGCAGCAGACGTTCGAGCCGATCGTGCAGGCGCCGGCGCACGTGACGACGGGCAGCACACATTCGCCTGCGCCGTCGCAATAGCCCCGGGTCGAGCCGGGAATTTCACAGGCAGTCTGAGCAGCCTTGGGAGTGCTCGGGCAATCGCTGCTGGTCTTGCACTGGCCCAGCCCCTTGCAGCTTCCGCCCTCCAGGCTGTCACCGTAGTCGAGGCAGTCGTTGGTGCCCGCTTCGCACGTCACCGCGGCGCAGTCGGTGTCGCTCTCGGGCGCCTCACACGTGCCTTCGGCGCTACAGCTCGCGCACACGCCATCACAGGCCGTCTCACAGCACACGCCATCCACGCAGTGCCCGGAGTCGCAGGCCGTCTCCTCGTCACAGCTCGCTCCGAGCTCGCCGGGCTCGGCGGAACTGCCGCCCGTCGCGCTACCTGGGCTCCCCCCGGTCGAATCGGACCCACCGGTACTGGAGGAGCCACCCAGGCCGTCGTCGTTGTCGTAGTCGCGCTTGCCCACACAGCCCGAGAGGCTGGTGAGGGCCGTGGCCAGGGACAAAACAACGAAGGAAGTAAGCAGGCGCA
>DATIDO010000697.1:0-3408 GCA_035456245.1 Polyangiaceae bacterium | reverse complement strand
GACGAGCTGGCGGAGGACTTTGCGTCGCCCTTGCTCGAACCCTTGGACGAGACGCTGAACGAGCTCGACGAGCTGCTCTTCTTCTTGGCGTCCGACTTCGCCGACGCGTCGGCGGAACTCTTGCCGTCGCCGGCCGCTTTGGCGCCTCCTCCGGCGCTCGCCTTGACGCTGCAGCCACTGATGACCAGGGTCGCAGCCAGCGTGGCGGCGATACCGGACGCGATGCGAGGCTTGAGGAACGTGGTGGGACGGGTCCTGAGATCTCGGGTCATGGTGTTCACTTTCTAGTCGAAGCGCTCGGAGATCCCTACGCCGCGCGGAATCGGAGCTTCCCTCCGGGACCACTGGACACGCGTGCAGACTTTGCCTTCCATGGCGATCCCATGACTTCCGTCACCTCCTCCCTAGCGGTGCTGCCCTCCTTCGACCCGATCCCCGCTCTCGCGGCCGAGCTGTCGCTTCCGGTCGCCTCCGTGAAGGCCGTGGTCGACCTGTTGGCCGAGGGCGGCACGGTGCCGTTCATCGCTCGCTACCGAAAGGAAGCGACCGGTGGCCTGGACGAGGTGCAGATCCGCGCCATCGAAGAGCGAAAGGCCTACCTGGTCGAGATCGACACCAGGCGGCGCAGCGTGCTCGCCGAGATCGACAAGCAGGGCAAGCTGACCCAGGCGCTGCGCGACAAGATTGTCGGCACGGTCACCAAGGCCGAGCTCGAGGACCTCTATCTGCCCTTCAAGCCCAAGCGCCGTACCCGCTCCACGATCGCCGAGGAGCGCGGCTTGGCGCCCTTGGCGGAGCTGATTTGGGCCCAGGGCCTCGAAGGCTCGCCCCTCGTGGAGGCTCAGCGCTTCGTCGATGCGGCCAAGGAGGTACCCGACGGGCAGGCTGCGCTGGCGGGCGCCCGCGACATCATCGCCGAGCGCTTCGCCGAGGGCGCGGAGATCCGCAAGGCCACCCGCGAGTTCTACCTCAAGGAGGGCGTGCTCGTGGTGGAGAAGTCCAAGGCCTTCGAGGACAAGGCCACGAAGTTCGACAACTACGCGCAGTTCTCCGAGCCGGTCGCCAACATCGCCTCGCACCGCTACCTGGCGGTTCGCCGTGGCGAAAGCGAAGGCGTGCTGCGTGGCGTGCTCGAGGTCGACGGCGCCGCTTTCGCCGATCAGGCCCTGCGCAGCGCGCCGCTGGTGAAGGACTCGCCCTGGCGAGAGCAGCTGGAGCTGGCGGTCCGCGACAGCGTCTCACGTCTGCTGCTGACCTCGGCTCAGGTCGACGTCCGGGTCGAACTCAAGATGCGCGCGGACAAGCAGGCGGTGGACGTGTTCGCCAAGAACCTGCGCGAGCTCCTGATGGCGCCGCCCTTCGGTACGCGCGCCGTACTCGGCATCGATCCCGGCCAGCGCACTGGCTGCAAGTGCGTGGTGGTGGACGACACCGGCAAGCTCTTGGCCAACGACACGATCTACCTCGTCCAAGGTGAAGGCCAGCTGAAGAAGGCCGAGCAGACCATCCTGGATTTGGCGCGTCGCTTCCCCATCCAGGCCATCGCCGTCGGCAACGGTACCCACGGGCGTGAGACGGAGGCCTTCGTGAAGAAGCTGCTGGCCTCACCCAGCTTCATCAGCCCCGTACCCGAGAAGCCGTTCTGCGTGGCGGTGAGTGAGTCGGGCGCGAGCATTTACTCGGCGAGCGACGTGGCGCGCGAGGAGTTCCCGGATCTCGATCTGACCGTGCGCGGCGCCATCAGCATCGCGCGCCGCCTGCAGGATCCGCTCGCCGAGCTGGTGAAGTTGGATCCCAAGAGCATCGGCGTGGGGCAGTACCAGCACGACGTCTACCAGGCGTTCTTGGGCAAGAAGCTCGACGAGGTAGTCGAGAGCTGCGTGCACGAGGTCGGCGTCGAGCTGAACACGGCGAGTGCCCAGCTGCTTGCGCGCGTGTCGGGCGTGGGCCCCTCGCTCGGCAAGCGCATCGTGGAGCACCGCAATCAGAAGGGCTCCTTCAAGAATCGCAAGCAGCTGCTCGACGTGGTGGGCCTGGGGCCGCGCGCTTTCGAGCAAGCGGCGGCGTTCCTGCGGATCCGCGGCGCCGAGAATCCGCTGGACGCGAGCGCGGTGCATCCCGAGCGCTACCAGCTGGTGGAGCGCATGGCGGCCGACCTGGGCGTGCCCGTCGACCAACTGATTGGCAGCCGCGAGCTGCTGAGCCGACTCGACAAGACTCGCTATGCCGGAGGCGACGTCGGTTCGTTCACGCTCGACGACATCTTCGCCGAGCTGCTCAAGCCCGGCCGCGATCCGCGCAAGCACTTCGAGCCGCCACAGTTTCGCGAGGACGTGACGCGCATCGAAGATCTGAAGCCCGACATGTTGCTGGAGGGCGTGGTGACCAACGTCACGGCCTTCGGTGCTTTCGTCGACGTGGGCGTTCACCAGGACGGCCTGGTGCACCTGTCGAAGCTTTCCGACCGCTTCATCAAGGATCCCAGCGAGGTGGTGAAGGTGGGCGACAAGCTGACCGTGCGCGTGGTCGAGGTCGACCTGGAGCGGCAGCGCATTTCGCTGACCGCGCGCACGGGGGAGCGTGCCGAGGGTGGGCGAGCAGCCGAAGGCTCGGCTGGGGCCAATCGGGGCCAGGCTGGCCGGGGCCCGGGACAGAATGCTTCGGGGCGCGGCCCGGGTGGGCAGGGTGGTCCGGGTGGTTCGGGGCGTGGCCCAGGTGGCCCCAACCGTGGCGGCCAGCAGGGCAACCGCCAGGGCGAGGGCAACAACCGCCAGCAAGGCCAACCCGCCGGCGACCTCAAATACAATCCTTTCGCAGACTTGCTGCGCCGCTGATCCTCTCCCAGGTTACTTCTCCTGGGGTTCGACCCGACCCATCCGACCCGACCCATCCGACCCGACCCTGGTTGGGTTTGGATGGGGCAGGGATGACCCCTTCGGGGGAGGGGGCGGATTTTCTTTGGCAGCCCTGACGGTCCGCCCGTATACTGCTCACATGAGCAGTGGTTCATCGGTCCGGAAGGGTTCCAAAAAGGGTCAGGCCGGCGGGCAGGGGCGGCCGAGGGTCGAAGGGGGGCCGGTCGAGGGTGCGCCTGTCGCGGGTGTGCCTGCCGAGCCGCTGACTGCGATCCCCGAGGTCGAGGAGGCTGTCGGTTTGCCGGAGGCTGCCGCAGAGGTTCCGGAGGAGTCGGGGGTCCTTCCGGTGGTCGAGGCGGTCGTCGACGAGTCGGCGGTAGTTCCGGTGGTGGAGTCGGCCCCGGACGAGTCGGCCCCGGACGAGTCGGCCCCGGATCAGGAGTCTCACGAGCTCGAGGACGAGTTCCCGGTGAGCCCGGTGAACTACGACGAGCCAGGGTTGTTCGAGACGTGGCGCGACGAAGGGCTCTATCGTTTCGATGCAGGCAAGCAG
>DATIDO010000696.1:0-6018 GCA_035456245.1 Polyangiaceae bacterium | reverse complement strand
TCCTTGGAAGTGGTGTCGACGGGGTAGTCGTTCTGAACGCATACCCCGGCCATACAGAGCAAACCGCTTTCACAGTCGCCCGAGTTGCTACAGGTCTGTTGCAGACCGCTGCTGCCGCCGCCGCCACAGGCAAAGGCCATTCCGACGCCCACGAGCGCCATCAAGTATCGTCCGATATTCTTCATTGGTTCCTCCCCACCGGCTCGCAACCAGAAGCGAGGACGGTATTTGGGACGAAACTACTCGACTCGGGCCTGGTGGAACAAGCTGGCATCCAAGTCAGACGGAAGATTGGTTCAGGTGTGGAAAGGGGTGCGCACCTGGCCGCGACCCGCACGCCCTGCCACTCCCCCGGCCGCTCGGCCCTCGAGCCGCCAGCCCTCGAGCCGCCAGCCCTCAAGCGCCCAGCAGCAGCTTGGCGATGGTCTGCAGCTGCATGTTGCTCGTTCCCTCGTAAATCTTGCCGATTTTGGCGTCGCGGTAGAGCTTTTCGACCGGGTACTCCTGGGTGAAGCCGACGCCCCCGAGCAACTCGACCGCTTTGGACGCGACCTCCTCGGCCGCCTCCGAGGCCAGCAGCTTGGCGATGGCCGCCTCGCCAACGAACGGCCGGCCGGAATCTTTGAGGCGCGCAGCGTTGTAGACCAGCAGCCGGGCTGCCTCGACGCGGGCACGCAGCTCGGCGAGCTGGAACTGCACGGCTTGGAACTCGGCCAGCGCCTTGCCGAACTGCTTGCGCTGCTTCACGTGAGCGACGGCGTGATCGAGAGCGCCCTGCGCGAGACCGACCATCTGCGCGCCGATGCCGATGCGACCCTCGTTGAGCGTCTCGATGGCGACCTTGTAGCCCTGGCCCACCTGTCCGAGCACCTGGGCGTCGGGCACCAGCACACCGTCGAGCGTGAGCGGGCAGGTGCTGGAGGCGCGGATGCCCAGCTTCTTCTCCTTGGCTTCGACGTGGAAGCCGGGAGCGCTGCGCTCCACCAAGAAGGCGGTGATGCCCTTGTAGCCGAGCGCGGGATCGACCGTGGCGAAGACGATGAACAGCTCGCTCTCGGCGGCGTTGGTGATCCACAGCTTGTTGCCGCTCAGCCGGTAGCCGTCGCCCTCGCGCACGGCCCGCGTCTTGAGGCCGAAGGCGTCGCTGCCGCTCTCGCTCTCGCTGAGCGCATAGGAGCCGACCCATTCGCTGGCCAGCTTCGGCAAGTAGCGCGTCTTCTGCTCCTCGTTGCCCCAGCGCAGCAGCGTGTTGACCACCAGCGTGTTCTGCACGTCCAAGAGCACGCTGACGCTCGGATCGACCGTAGCCAGCGCTTCGACCGCCAGGATGGCGCTGAAGAACGTCGATCCCGCGCCGCCGTAGGCCTCGGGGATCTCGGTGCCCATGACGCCCAGCTCGAACAGCTCGCGCACCAGGCCCGGATCCATCTTCGCGCTCTCGTCCATTTCCCTCACGCGCGGCGCCACGCGCTCGCGGGCAAAGCCGAGGACGGACTCCTGGATCATGCGCTCGTCGTCGCTCAGGTCGGTGAGGGCTCGGGTCATGTTGCTATCGAACCTGCTCCGCGCGGCCCTGGCAACCGAGCCGGGGCTGGCTCCCTCGGGGGGCGGGTGGTAAGCCTCGGCCACCGAGCCCATGGCAGGAAATAGCTTCGGACGGATCTTCCGCATCACCACGGCTGGCGAATCGCACGGCCCCGGCAACGTCGTCATCATCGATGGCTGTCCGCCCGACATCGAGCTTTCGGTGGAGGATCTGGTCGTCGATCTGGATCGGCGCAAGCCCGGCCAGAGCAAGGTCGTCACCCAGCGCGCCGAGTCGGACACCCCGGAAATTCTCTCCGGCGTCTTCGAGGGCCGCACCACTGGCACCAGCATCGCCATCCTGGTCCGCAACGAAGATCAGAAGAGCCGCGACTACGAGGACATCAAGGACAAGTACCGCCCCGGTCACGCGGACTACACCTTCGACGCCAAGTACGGTCGCCGCGACTACCGTGGCGGCGGTCGCTCGAGCGCGCGCGAGACCGTGGCGCGGGTGGCTGCCGGTGTGGTGGCCAAGAAGATCCTGAGCCAGGCCTTCGGCGGCGAAGTGCTCTGCTACACCAAGCAGGTGGGCGAGCTCGTCGCCGACGTGGATCCCAACGCCGTGACGATGGAGCAGATCGAGCGGCTGCCCGACGGCGAGCCCAACATCGTGCGTTGCCCCGATCCAGCCATCGCAGGCCGCATGGTCGATCTGATCGGCGAGCTGCGGAAGGATCAGGACTCGATCGGCGGCGTGGCGGAAATCGTCGCGCGCAACGTGCCGGCGGGCCTGGGCGAGCCGGTTTTCGACAAACTGAAGGCGGATCTGGGCAAGGCGCTGTTCAGCCTGCCCGCGGTGCTCGGTGTCGAGTACGGCGTGGGCTTCGGCGCGGCGCTGTTGCGCGGCAGCCAGAACAACGACGCCTTCGTCCGCGAAGAGAAGGACGGCCACGCGCACACCACGACGCGCACCAACCGTCACGGCGGCATGCTGGGTGGCATCTCCTCCGGCTTGCCCATCGTCCTGCGTGTGGCCATCAAGCCGACCAGCTCGCTGCCCCGCGAGCAGGAGACGGTGAACCGCGCGGGCGAGCCCACGACCATCCGCACCAAGGGCCGCCACGATCCCTGCCTCTTGCCGCGCTTCGCGCCCATGGGCGAGGCGATGGTGGCCATCGTGCTCGCCGACCATTACCTGCGGCAGCGCGCGCAGCGCGGCTGATACCCGACGCAAAGCAAACGGCGCGCAGCGCGGCTGAAACCGGAGACGACGAATACGGCGCGCAGGCCCCGGTCCGGGACACGCGCCGCAGGCCAACCGAGCCATCGAGACTCCCCGACGAATGCGCCGCAGCTCAGTCCGGCAAGAGCCGGCTCAGCTCGTCCAGCATCCGATCGGCGTGCTTCAGGCCGTCGTCGGGCGCCGCCTCGGCCAGGGAGCGTCGGGTCAGCTTGCCGTCGGGGCTCAGCGCGTAGCGTCCGCGCGAGGCGGCGATCCACGGCACCAGCTTGTCGGGGCGTAGCGGCGTGTCGCTGGCCAGGTGCAGCGTGACGGACTTGCTCGTGGCGGTGCAGCCCAGCGCGCGGATGTGGCGGAGCTCCGTCTTGAGCCGCATCAACTCGACGAAACGCAGCGCCGGCTCGGGCGGATCGCCGAAGCGGTCGCTCATTTCGGCCGCCAGACTGCGCACCTCGTCTTCGTCCTGGGCGGCCGAGAGCCGCTTGTAGAGGCTCAGCCGCACGCCGATGTCCTCGATGTAGCCCTCGGGCAAGAGCGCCTCCACGTCGATCGACAGATCGGGCTCGATCTCGGCGACGTACTCGTGCCCGCTCAGCTCGGCCGTGGCCTGTTCGAGCATCTGGCTGAACAGATCGAAGCCGACGGTGGAGACGAAGCCGCTCTGATCGGCGCCGAGTAGCTCGCCGGTGCCGCGCAGCTCCATGTCGATGCTGGCGATTTGGAAGCCCGCCCCCAGCTCGGTGTGCTGCTCGAGCGCCTCGATGCGCATGCGCGCCTCGTCGCTCAGCTCGGTGGGCGGCGGGACCAGCAGGTAGCAGTAGGCGCGCTCGGAGCTGCGGCCGACGCGTCCACGGATTTGGTAGAGCTGCGAGAGCCCGAACAGATCGGCGCGTTCGACCAAGATGGTGTTGGCGCGCGGGATGTCGAGGCCGCTCTCGATGATGGCGGTGGCCACCAGCACGTCGAAGTCGCCGCGCACGAAGCCGAGCATGGTCTTTTCCAGCGCGGCCTCGCTCATCTGGCCGTGACCGACGCCGACGCGCACGCCGGGCACCAGCCGCCCGAGCAACGCGGCGCGCTCGTGGATGTCCTCCACGCGGTTCTTCACGTAGTAGACCTGGCCACCGCGCGTGAGCTCGCGCTCGATCACTCGCGCGATCAGCTTCTCGTCGAACTGCGAGGTGAAGGTGCGGATGGCGCGCCGATCGGCAGGCGGCGTGTTGATCACCGACATGTCGCGCAGCCCGGCGATGGCGAAGCCCAGCGTGCGGGGGATGGGGGTCGCGCTCAGCGTCAGCACGTCGACTTGCTTGCGCATTTCCTTGATGCGCTCCTTGTGCGTCACGCCGAAACGCTGCTCTTCGTCCACCACCAAGAGGCCCAGCTGCTTGAAATGCACGTCCCGCGACAGCAGGCGGTGGGTGCCGACGACGACGTCGACGCTGCCTTGCTTCAGGCCGAGCAGCGTGGCCGTCTGCTCCTTCTTGGACTGGAAGCGGCTCAGCGAGCGCACGTTGACGCCCACGCCCTCCAAGCGGCTCGACAGCGTGCGGTAGTGTTGCTCGGCCAGCACCGTGGTGGGGCAGAGCAGCGCCACCTGCCTGCCGCCCAAGACGGCCAGGTAGGTGGCGCGCAGGGCCACCTCGGTCTTTCCGAAGCCGACGTCGCCACAGACGAGCC
The DNA here is from genome assembly GCA_035456245.1 of Polyangiaceae bacterium. Taxonomy (GTDB): domain Bacteria; phylum Myxococcota_A; class Polyangia; order Polyangiales; family Polyangiaceae; genus NIC37A-2. The sequence continues at coordinate 1,571 of DATIDO010000696.1, read as the reverse complement.
GGTCCATCACCGTCTCCTTCTGCAGATCGGCGATCACGTCGGCGATGGCGGCCGCTTGATCGGCCGTTTCCTCGTAGGGGAAGGCAGCTTCGAAGGCTGCGAAATCGTCGCTGGGAGGCGGCAGAGGCGGGCGCTTCACCTGGTTGCGCTCGGCGTAGAGCGCCAGCAGCTGGTCCGCCATTTCGCGCACTCGCTGGCGCACGCGGCTCTTGGTCTTGGCAAAGGTCTGCCCGCCGAGCCGGTCGATGCGCTGCGCGGCCTCGCCTTGCAGCTTCTGGATCTGGTTGAGCCGGTAGACCGGCAGGAACAGCTTGTCCCCGCCCTGGTACTCGACGACCAGCAGATCGATGGCCCCGCCGGGGAGCTGCTTGTGCTCGAGACCCAAATAGCGGCCCACGCCGTGCTCGACGTGCACCACCAAGTCGCCGGGGGTGAGCGAGCGCAGATCGTCGAGCGCGTTCTTGAGCGAACGCGTGCCGCGGCGCTCTGCCTGATGGCGGCGCTTGCCGAAGACCTCCTCCTCGGTCAGCAGCACCAAGCCGAGCGTGGGCAACAGGCCGCCGCGGGCCAGAGGGCTCTGGATGACGCGCAGCTCGCCGCGGGGCGCCTGCCAGCCGTCGTCCGTGGGGCGTGTGGCGCGCAGGCCACGGTGCGACAGCAGCGTGGTCAGGCGCTCCGCCTGGGCCCGGCTACGGGCCGTCAGCACCACGCCGAGCGGCTCGTCCAGCCAGGAGCGGATCTGCTCGAGCAGCGGCTCCAGGCCGGCGTGCTTGCCGCCGCTGCGGCGCGCGGCTTCGAGTCGCCGCGACAGCTCGCCTTGGTCGCGGGTATCCAGATCCCAGGCTTCGAGCGAGGGGCTCGCCAGCTGGCCCAGCCCCTCCTCGGCGCGGGCCGCATAGATGCGACCGGGGTGGCAGGCCAGCACTCGCCTGTGGCCGTCGAGCAGCAGCTCGGCGAGCTCGTCCTCGTCGACGGCGTGCTCGCTCGGCTCGAAGGTCGGCTCGTCGCTGTGCGCGGCGTGGGCTTCGAGCAAGCGTCGCCGCTGGGTTCCCAGCTCCTCGAGCACGTGCGGCGGATCGACGAAGAGCCAGCGCGCGTCCGCCCCGACCCGCTCAGGCAGCGGTTCGAGCGCGCCGTAGGCGGGCAGGAGGCCTTCTCCGCCCAAGAACAGGTGGCCAATTTGGACATCGGCCGCCAGCGCGCGCGCCTTGCTCGACGGGTAGTTCACCGCGTCGCACAGGTGTTGCACGCGCTCGCGGGCGAGGCGCCCCGAGCTCTCGGTGACGATGGCCTCGCGTGCCGGGGGGAGCCACAGCTCCGCGAGTTCGGGCTCGCCGAGCGTGCGCTGGGTCTCGGGATCGAACGCTCGCAGGCTCGCCAGGCGATCGAAGTCGAGCTCGAGCCGCACCGGCGCCGCGGCCGTGGGAGGCCAGATGTCGATCAAGCCACCGCGCACGGCGAAGCTGCCCGGATCTTCCACCAGCGCGGCGCGCTGGTAGCCGCCGGCGTCGAGCTGCCGGGAGAGCGTCGTCGGCTCGAGCGACTGGCCCGGGCTCAGCCGCACGCTCACT